>JAGTUZ010000266.1 GCA_018224415.1 Bacteroidota bacterium
ACACAGTCGCGATAATGCACGCTGTTTCACAGGGCACGGATTCCATGTTTCGTAGTCGCACCGGCGATGGTATCGCGTTTGTTATTATCGGGCTCATCTGTCTGATATCCGTCGCGCGCGCGCAGACGCTGCGGATGGAGGCCCCGGACCTGCTTCTCGACGGCATCGCGTTCCGCCTGGAGGTGATGGCGGTAGACGCTGCGGGCCATGTGGATACGACGGTGTCAGGTTCTCTCGTGCTCGAGGGTGTCTCGCTGCCTGCGGGGATCGAGCCGGTGCTGCGGGGTGGACGGTTCGTGACGAAGGAGGCGGTGGTGGAGGGGAGCGGGGAGCGGGAGATACGCGTCGCGCTGGAGCGCGACGACCCCAGGCAACAATCGTTCACCGCACATTCGGTGCGTGTGATTCCCGGGCTGCTCAGCATCCTGCCGCCGCTGCTGGCGATTCTGCTGGCTCTGGCACTCCGGCAGGTGATTGTCTCGCTGTTCGCCGGGGTGTGGCTGGGCGCGGTGTTCGTCTTCGATTATGACGTGTTCGGCTCCTTCCTGCGTGTGCTCGACCACTACATCATCAACGCGCTGGCCACGCCCGAACACATGAGCATCATCGCCTTTTCGATGCTTTTCGGCGGCATGGTCGGCGTGATCTCGAAAAGCGGGGGCACGCTGGGGATTGCGTCCAAGCTGACGCGAATCGCGCGCTCGCCGCGCGGAGGACAGCTGGCGACCTGGCTGCTGGGCTTTGTCATCTTTTTCGACGACTATGCCAACTCGCTGATCGTCGGCAATACCATGCGTCCGATCACCGACCGGCTGCAGGTGTCACGGGAGAAACTCGCTTTCCTCGTCGACGCCACCGCGGCGCCGGTGACGTCGGTGCTGTTTGTCAGCACCTGGATCGGCTACGAGGTGGGACTGATCGACGCCGCGCTCAAGAGCGTCGAATTCACCTCCCGCAATGCGTATGCGGTGTTTCTCGACATGCTGCCGTACAGTTTCTATCCGCTGTTTGCCCTCGCGTTCGGATTCATGATTGCCGTGGGGCGACGTGATTTCGGTCCGATGGCCGTGGCCGAACGGCGCGCACGCGAGACGGGAAAGCTGTTCCGCGACGGCGCGCAGCTGGCGACGGACCTCACGGATTCCTCCGCCGTCATCCCCGCGGAAGATGTGCCAGCGCGCTGGTGGAACGCCGCCATCCCGATTCTCGTGGTTATCATCGCTGCGCTCGGCGGTCTCTGGTACACGGGGGTCGAATCCATCGCCGCTGCGGGCGGGACGGATTTCGGTGTAGGCAACGTCATCGGCCAGGCGAATTCCTACCAGGCCCTGCTCTGGGCATCGCTGCTCAGTTGCGTGGTGGCCATCGCGCTGGCGGTGGGCCAGCGCATCCTGCGCATTACCGAGGCGATGGACGCCTGGTTCAACGGATTGAAATCCATGCTCCTGGCCATGCTCATTCTCACGCTCGCCTGGAGTATCGGCCAGATCACCGTCGAACTGCACACGGCGGATTACCTGGTCGACATCCTGAAGGGGAACCTGCCCCCGCGCTGGCTGCCTGCCGCCACCTTTGTCATCGCCGCGGTGATCAGTTTCGCCACGGGTACGAGTTGGGGAACGATGGGCATCATGATGCCGATTGTCATCCCGCTTTCGGTGGTGTTGGGGCAGGATGCCGGTCTGGCCGTGGATCCGGCCTATACGGTCACACTCGGCACGATCGCCTCTGTGCTCGCTGGTGCGGTGTTCGGCGATCACTGCTCCCCGATTTCGGATACAACCATTCTCAGTTCCATGGCCTCGGCATGCGACCACATCGACCATGTGCGCACGCAGCTGCCGTATGCGCTTTCCATCGGTGCCGTCGCGCTGGTCGTGGGCGTGCTGCCGGCGGCCTATGGCGTTCCTCCCATCGTCTCGCTGCTGCTCGGGGTGGCCCTGCTTGCGGGACTGTTGCGCTGGCGCGGGACGTCCACGGTCTGACACACCCTCCATGCCTTTCCGGACGTCCACGGTCTGACACACCTGCCATGCCTTTCCGGACGTCCACGGTCTGACACACCTGCCATGCCTTTCCGGAGGTTCCCGGGAAAGCGGACCCCGCGTGTTCTATATTTGATCTCACTGCACCGCATGCTATGTTTCCCCTATTCATAAACAACCAGCGTGCAAGCGATGCATGACAGCGGGAATACCGTGCACATCCTCGTAGTAGACGACGAGCCGGATCTGGAACTACTGATCCGTCAGCGTTTCCGGCGGAAGCTCCGCGATAGGGAAATCTTCTTCATTTTTGCCGCGGACGGCGCCGAGGCTCTCGAGATCATCGACCGTGGTGAACAACTCGATCTCATTCTTTCCGACATCAATATGCCGGTGATGGACGGACTGACTTTTCTCGCGCGTCTGCAGGAGCGCGGGCGTGATGACCTCAAGACCATCATTGTCTCCGCCTACGGCGACATGGGGAACATCCGCACGGCTATGAACCGCGGCGCCTTCGACTTCGTCACCAAGCCCATCGATTTCGACGATCTCGAGATCACGATGGAAAAGACGCTCCAGCACGTGCGCGAGCTGCGCAGGGCCGAGGCCGACCGGCGCGAACTCGACAGGATGAACCGCGAACTTGAAGTGGCCGAGCGCATCCAGCAGGCCATCATCCCGACAGCCTTCCCGCCGTTTCCCGGCCACAATACTTTCGCATTGTATGCCGAGATGCTTCCCGCCCAGCAGGTCGGCGGGGATTTCTACGATTATTTCCTGCTCGATGACCGTACGCTGGTGTTTGCGGTCGCGGATGTGGCCGGAAAGGGCGTGCCCGCGGCGCTGATCATGTCGGCCACACGGGCCCTGCTCAAGGCCGAAGCCGCCCGACAACCGTCACCGGGGGCCTGTCTCGGCGCCATCAACATCCACCTGGCCCAGGAAAACATGTCCAGCATGTTCGTTTCGCTGTTCCTGGGGAGACTCGATGTGCGGGAAGGAATTTTTCGTTACGCTTCTGCAGGTCATAGCATGCCGTTCCTACTATCAGGTACACAAACCCGGCAGATCCCCCGCGCCCGCGGCGCGGTGCTCGGTGTCGACATGCAGAGCCGCTACGAGGACTGCGACATGGCCCTCGAAGCGAACGACCTCCTGTTTCTGTGTACCGACGGCATCACCGAGGCATTCAACGCAGAGAAGGAAGAGTACGGAGACCTCCGTCTCCAAGCCCTGCTTGCCTCGCTCGGAAGACAGGACGTTCGCGAGCTCGTGCACGCCGTCATTGGCGACGTGAAGCAGTACGCGGGGAGCGCCAGCCAGTCCGACGACATGACGGCGATGGCCTTGCGCTTTCAGGGACTGCGACGGAGCTGAGGTTACATCAAAGTCACTGATCGCGAGGAGTTTCCATGTATACATTTGCCCATTTCCTACGCCGCTATCGGGCCGTTCTGGCCGTCGTTCCTGTGGCTGTACTGCTGTTCTTCGCCTGCAACAAAGCGGACGAGGAGCAGGAAGTGAAAAAACGCTGGAAGTTGACGATGGTCAAGTACGACGAGATGCAGCAGACCGAACACGCGGAAGAGGGTTTCCTGAGTGGTCTGCGTGAGGCCGGGCTGCGCGAGGGAGTGGATTTCGAATTCGTCACGCGCAATGCGCAGGGCGAGGCCATGACTGTCAACAGCATGCTCGACGCGGCGGCGGTGGACGGCACCGACATGCTTGTGACGCTGCAGACCCCGACACTTGAACCCTCATTCAAACGTCGCTACAAAGCGCCGGTGGTGTTCATGGTCGTGGCGAACCCCTTCGTGATCAGTTCGGTCGGCGCCAGCGACAGCGCCCATCACCCCAAGGTGACCGGTGTCTATACCAACACGCCGATCGAGACGATGCTGCGGTACATCCTGCAGTGCCGTCCCTCCATTCGCCGCATCGGGACGCTTGTGGCGAAAGAAGAAATGAATGCCATTTTCTATCGCGAACAGCTGCTGGACGCCGCGCGACGGCTGAACCTGGAGGTGGAAGTGGTGAACGTGCAGTTCCGCACTTCCGTCCCCCTCGACGCCGCTCGGCTTTGCCAATCGGGCATTGACGCCATCGTGCAGATCGAGGACAACCTCACCAGCGCCACCTTCCCGAGTATCGCCCGCGCGGCGAAGGATTACGGCATTCCGTTGTTCTCCTTTGTCGACCGTCAGGCGGATCAGGGGTCGATCATGGTGTATGCGCCGGATTACAGGCGCGCCGGACGCCAGACGGCAGTACAGGCAGCACGCATTATCCGCGGGGAGAAACCGGAAGACATACCGTTCGGGCGCATCGACAAGTTCGATTTCATCATCAACCTCGACGCCGCGCGGGAAGCAGGATTCCCGATTCCCCCGGAGCTGGTTGCGAAAGCGGACCGTGTTATCGGAAAGGTGGAGGGAGCGTAGCGCATGGAAGTCCGCCGCAGCGGAGAAGGACGGACCGTATCGGTGACAGTGGCGGGCAAGATGGACGCCTACTGGTCGGATGCGCTGAGCCGTGAACTCGAAAGCTGCGTCAACGACGGCGCGCGGGAAATCGATCTTGATCTCTCCGGTGTGAGTTTTGTTTCGTCTGCGGGACTGCGCGTGCTGCTCATCTATCTCAAGCAGATGGGCGCGATCAAGGGTACGTTGCGCTTCGTCAATCCGTCGGAGAAGGTGCGCAGTATCTTTGATCTTTCCGGACTCACGCATCTGCTCAGTACCGCCATGGGTGATGTGGGCTCCGACGATACCATTCCCAACGTGCCCCTGCCCGACCATACCGGTACGTATGTTACCGTGCTGCGCCGAGACGTGCCTCCCGGGACCGTCCATTTCCACGAGGCGGATGAAGGGAAGCCAGGACAATCGTACCCACAGATCCGATATTCTGCGGACCGGCTGGGGTTCGGCATCGGTGCGTTCGGGGACGAGGGCAGCGGGGTGGAGCGGCAGTTCGGCGAATACCTTGCGGCGGGGGGCATCACGGTGTGTGTGCCGACGGACGGACGGGCCCACCCCGATTACATGATCGAAGACGGGGTGTTCGTGCCCACGATTACCGTCCATTCGGGGATTTCGCTGCGCGCTGATTTCAACCGGCAGGTGAATTTCGAGGCCTCGGAACAGTATCGTGGCGTGCCGCTCTCGAGCCTCGCCCTCCTTGCCCTGCGCGAATCCGGGACGCCGGCCGCAGCAGCGCTGATCGTCGCGGAAAGTGCGGCGCTCATTGGCGCGCGGCGCACACGCTCCCCACTGCTCGATGACGATCCCTATGGAGTGCCCTCGGTGCGATCCCATTTTTCCTTCACGACCGAACCCTCGTACGAACGCTGCACCGCCGTGATCTGCGCGGTGTTTTCCGCCACTCCCACCGCGATGTTCCGGCCCGTTGACCCCGCTGCTCGTTGCTGGGGACACGCCCACGCGGCGGTATTTTCACACCGGCCGCTGCCGGACGGCGTGATCGACGCGAGCGAATATATCCGGACGCTCTTCGATTACGCCACCGTGCACAGCGTCCTGCACATGATGCATGACGCACGCAATCCGATGCGAAGCGCGGAAAGCGAGTTCATCCGCGGAGCGATGTGGATCCATCCCCTTGAGGCGATTGCGGATCGTCCTCCATCCGTGTGGGACCCGGTGTCCGAATCGCGGGACGGGCAGGCAGGGAAGCCTGCGCAGGTTCGCTCCAGCGGAGGCGGCGCATGATCCAGACGCTGATCATCGGTCTGAGGGACGGCTTCATTCTCGTACCACTGGCGCTGGGCGTGTTCATCAGTTACCGCCTGCTGCGCGTCGCGGACATGACCGTCGACGGCACGTTTGTGCTCGGCGGCATGGTGACCGCCGTCCTGCTGCGCGACGCGGCCGGACCGATTGTCGCAATTACGGCAGCCATGCTGGCCGGAGCCGTGGCCGGGACGGTGACCGGCCTGCTGAACACACGGCTCGGCGTGAAACGCATCCTGGCAGGCATTCTCGTAATGACGGCCCTCTATAGCGTCAACAGTTCGATCGTTGAAGTGTGGAGGCCTTCGGTACGTCCGGAGGAGTCCCTTCGGGGCGTCGCCGGGCAGCTTACGGAACTGCTCTACGGAAGTACCGATGCCCATCAGTTGTTCGGTATGAAGTTCCTTCCCGAACATTTCATGTCGCTATTGCTGTACGCGGCTGTCGCGGTACTTGCCGCTATACTGTTGCTGTTCTTCTTCCATACGCGTATGGGGCTCGCCGTCCGCGGCGCCGGCAGCAACGACAAGGCGGTTCGCGCACTCGGGGCGAATGTGCCAGTGCTCGTCACGGTTGCGCTGGCACTGGCCAACGGGCTCGCCGCACTCTCCGGCGCCCTGTTCGTCCAGGAATTCGAAGGCATCGATATAAAGGACGGCATCGGAAGCATCGTCACCGGTCTTGCCTGTGTGATGATCGGGCATGCCGTGTCCGCCCGGATGCGGTTCTCCTTCCAACTGCTTTCGGCCGTGGCCGGCGCGCTGCTCTACAAGCTGCTCATCTCCGCGCTGGTCAGTAACGAATTCCTGAGCAGTGATGTGAAATTGTACACGGCCATCATCGTCCTTCTCGCAATGATGCTCCCGGTCTGGCTGCGGCGCGGACGCAGCGGGCCCGAGGTCACGGAGGTCTAAGCATGCTGGAACTGCGAAATATCGGAGTGACCTATGCGGAGGGAGAGAGCGGGAGCGTCGAGGCGCTGAAAGACGTTTCCCTGCTTTGCGAACGCAGCTCCTTTGTTGTCATCGTCGGGGCGAACGGATCCGGGAAGTCGACGCTGCTGAGTGTTATCGCGGGTGCGGAGAAGCCAGATACCGGTTCAGTGATACTTGCGGGCAGCGACGTCACGGCACTTCCCGAGCACCGTCGCGCGCCGCTGATCGGACACGTTTTCCAGAATCCGACAAAAGGCACGGTGGGAGACATGACCGTGCGCGACAACCTGGCGCTGGCCGCGAGCCGGGGGCAGGGATTCGGCCTGCGCTGGGCGCTCTCCCGTGCCCTGCAGGAGGAGATGCGCGCGCGGCTCGCCGACCTCGGCATCGGGCTGGAGGACAGGCTCGATCAGCCCGTCTCCGCCCTGTCGGGCGGGCAGCGGCAGGCGCTGACCATGCTCATGGCCACCTGGAAGCGGCCCCGTCTTCTGCTGCTCGATGAACACACCGCCGCGCTCGACCCGCGTAGCGCGGACCTGGTGATGAATCTCACCGGCCGCATCGTCTCCGACCGCGGACTGACCGTGCTCATGGTGACGCATTCCATGCAGCAGGCCGTGCAGTTCGGACAGCGCCTGCTCATGCTGCACCACGGGCGCATCGTTTATGACATCCGGGACGGGGAGAAGCGACGCATGCGTCCCTCCGAACTCGTTGCGCGCTTCGATGAACTACGCCGCATGGACCGTCTCGACGAGAGCGCCGCCTCACTTCTGCAAGACCAGTATATTTGACGCCATACGCGGTACGCAATACGCGGTACGCAATACGCGGTACGCAATACGCGGTACGCAATACGCGGTACGCAATACGCGGTACGCAATACGCGGTACGCAATACGCGGTACGCAATACGC
>JAGTUZ010000267.1 GCA_018224415.1 Bacteroidota bacterium
CCGTCCATCAGGGCGTCGTTTGGATTCCAGGGCTTGTCGTAATCGTTGCCGTCCCGAAATACGTACGTGATGCCCCGAAACGCGCTGTGCTTGCGCTTCCGCGCATCTCCCCCGTTCGCATCGAGGTCGAGAAAATGCGTGATGCGATCATGGTAATTGTATTCAGGGAAACCGGTAAAGAGCGCACAGGTGAAACGATCTCTCGCTTTCTGCACGGCAGACTTCACCAGCACAAACACCGTTTTGTGGAAGTAGCTGCCGTATTCTCCGTCGCTTCCATGAGTGATGACCAAATCAGGCCGCTCACTGAGGATGAGTTCGTCGATCGATCGTCCCATGGCCTCGCGCATGACCGATCCGGGCCCAAAGCTTTTCTTGAAGTCAAATCCCATATGCTCCCCTATCTGCACGAGCTTGCGGCCGTTCATCTCGTACTGCACGGGAAGGATCTCGATATCCACGCCAAGTGCCTGTCCGTATCTCCGGGCGATTCCCGGTTTCTCGAGTCCCTTCAAGTCGGTTGCCACACGCACGCGTCCATCGGGCATGACGCCGGCGCAGTTGTAACCACCGAGCGATGGATCGGGATCGTCGCGGAATCCTTTTGATCCGTCCGCGCCGTTCGAGACCAACACCACACGCACCTTCTTTCCCGACTGTACCGCCGTCGCGAGCAGACCGCCTGCGAGCAGGACTTCATCGTCGGGATGTCCCATGACAACCAGAATATTCCTCGCCGAAGCAATCACCGCACGCATATCAGAAAAACGTGTGGAAAGTGCTTCAGGCGTGCGAAGGTATCCCATATGATCGTCGGCATCAAAAACGCTCAGCCGGTAATCGATCTTGATCTTCTCGCTGCCCCCGTCTCCATACATGAAATCGGTGACGTATACGACCCTGTGGTCCACCCCCGGCCACTCGTCGAAGTCCCACGTTCCATGCGGCACGCCTGCAGGAATGTCATAACCGACCCTGTACATCGAAGGATCGAGCGTGTGCGGTACGGTCTGGGAAACGGCGCCGGCGGCGAGCAGGACAAGAAGAGTGAGGGTGGCGGCCACACGGTACTGTTGGTGCTTCATGAAGGAACCTTGCATTACAGGACAATGATGGGGAACGGACGGGTGCTGCCTTGCGGAGCGGACACAGTCAGAATATATGCCCCAGGGGCGACATTTGTTCCATTTTCGTCGCTCCCGTTCCATAAAACGGAAAAAGCTCCGGTTGTGTTCACCGCATATTCGAATGTTCTCACGAGCCTCCCAGTCGTATCGAATATGCGAAGAACATGCGTCCCTGCGCGTATGACCGGGAAGCTGATACTTGAGACAGAATACACCTGACGGTTGTAGGGCAACGGATACATGCGGATTCCTTCAAGGGCGACCTCCTCGCTGCAGGGTTGCTCCAGCGCCGTTCGCACGGCAATGGAAACGGCACGGGCGATTATGCGATGTCCGATTGCGGAGGGATGCAGGCCATCGAATCCGAGCGCCGTATCACCGGCAAGCAGCAGCGTGGCGAGATCCAGGATATTCGCACAGGGGAAGTCCGAGGCGAGGTCCGCGAGTGTTTCCGCATAGCGATCGCGCAGCCGTGCCGCTCCTCCGTACGGGACATACAGGAGGCTGTCCGTGTAACGATAGAACCTGGATTCCAGCACGGGTGGCGGCGGCAGGACCACGACGCGGATCTTGCTTCGGGACAGTGCTTCGAACATGACGCGACAGTTGTATCGGAAACGCGCGAGCGAAACCCGTGGAGCGGGTGATTTCCCCCAGACATAGGAATCGTTGGATCCGAAAGCGAAGACCACGACATGCGGATGTTCATTCCGTACGTCGTTTTCGAAGCGCGACAGGGCGTCTTCGGTGGTCTCTCCTCCCCTTGCGGCAACAACGAGACGAACATCGAGGTCGGCCGAACGCAGCATCGAATCGACCAGTGACGGATAGGCCTCCGCCGGACGCCGTTCGCCATCGATCCATCCCTCGGTGATGGAGTCGCCGAAGAAACAGACTGTCTGCCTTTCCTGCGCCGGGACACGCACGGTCAATGTCAGCATGACAAATGAAAAGGCAAGAAAACGAAATACCATGGACGGTGCCTGCATTGCGCAGTATCAGGTAAAACGGTCAGGGAGCTGCAGGTCCACGGTTGTGGAGGCGTGCTCTGGTCCCACAAAGCGCGGACGCGGACGCGGCTCGCTTCCGAGGGCATGGAGAAGTCGTGCCTCGTAGTCTTGAAGTTTCGCTTCAAGCGAGTCGCGCATGAGGCCTTTCATGACAACCTGTTCCCGGTATCGTTTCAGAAAATAGCCGATGGTCTCGACACGGATTTTGATGCTTCCCGAAGGACGGTTCTCGTCGATATCCTTGAAACTGAAATAGGGCGTACCGGAACGTTCGACAATTTCCTGAACTGTGGCATAGATGGGCCCGTCATGTCCGCATTTGAAACTCGAAAGTTCGAGTGCAACGAGATTCGGATGTCGCGCGACGTATTTTGCCGCCCAGATCTTGCGGTTGGTGTTTTCACTGTACGAATTTTTCCACACATCCTGGATTTCCATGGGATGTGCGATGCGACCGGCACGGATGTCTTCCCTGAACAGACGGTTCAGGATGTCCTCATCGGTCGGCAGGCTGTCCTGCGTGAAAACAGGATACCCGAGTTTCTGGAATTCTGCTGGGATCCCGTGGTTGATTCCCGGATCGTTGTGGTACGGCCGGGCAAGCAGGACGATGCCGAGACGATTCTCCTGTTCGATCTCATACAGGGTATTGGCGGCTCTTGTCCTCAGTTTCGCTCCGAAATCGTCGAGAGCGCGGTAACCGGCGGCCATGGCTTCATCGTGCTCGTCTTTTCGAAGCGACAGCAATGCACGCAATTCCGAGAACATCTGACGCGAGGCAAGTGCGGAGTCTGCGAGATTCACGAACGGTTGCACGTACCGGAGTCCCGCACGCTCGAACAGATCGCCCTCCTTGATGAAAGCCGCCTTTGCGGTTTCCACACTCCCAACGACCGTCGGACACGACTTCGACGCCAGCGCACCCGAAAGATCGCTTGGCATGTCATCAACCATCGGGTAGAAAATCCAATCGAGAGACGCATCCGCATGTTTTTTCTCGAGCAAATTATGCACATGCGCCAGGGCCAGCTTGCTCGGAAAACAGGGATCGATGCTTCCACGTTTGCTTCCCTCCCGGAAGAGGGTGTCGTTGGTCTGATCAGAGAACACGATATTTGCGGCGGAAATGCCAATCGTCTGCAGGTATGCCTGGAAAAACGGTGCGTGCGCATACAGGTTGAGGACACGCGGGATGCCGATCCGAAGGTCGGCACGCGTTCGGCCGTCGGGAAGACGGATTGCGCCACGAGGCGCATGGTCTTGCAACGGCGCACGGAACACCTCCCGGGATGCCACTTCCACATAGTTTGGAAATTGCTTACGGATCCTCGCAATGTCCCGTGCGATGCCCCGCATGTCCTCGGCATCCTCCACGCAGCCCTTTTCGCAGGTGGCGAGGATCAGCCGCCGGGTGACCGCCTCACCGGTCTCGGTGTCCGACCGTGCGGTATCCACATCAATGAACGTCCGCAAGCACTTGTTTTTGCAGAAGTGACAGCGAGTGCTTTCATCCCGTTTCGAGATAAAGCGGATATGTTCCGCGGCGGATAGTCCGATGAAGGTGGTCTCCCTTCCGCTGCCGTGCAGGCGTGCGGCTTCAACGGCAGCGCCGATGGCCCCCGCCTCGCCGGTATGGCGGTGCACGATGATGCGGGGATGCAGGTCATGGAATTTCTGACGGATGAAATCCACCTGCGCCTTCACTGCTGCAAGATTGCGCTGTGTGCCTCCCTGCAGGACGAAGGTCGAACCCAGACGCTCGAGATTGCTGATCTGGGAGACGTACAACCAGATGTTCTTCGGCAGCACGCGGGCAAGGCCGGCCATGATTTCCTCGGGACGCCAGCCCTGTCGCTGGAAATCCACGATGTCGGACTGCAGGAACACCGCGCAACCGTAGCCGAATTCCGGCGCCTTGCGTGCGGAAAAGGCGGCGTCGGAATACTCGTCGATCGTAAACCCAAAGCCCTCGGCCGTGCTCTGCAGGAAGTATCCGTTTCCCGCGGAACACTGGGTATTCAGTTTGAAGTCGACGACCCTATCCTGGTGCAGGAGAATGAGTTTGATGTCCTGACCTCCCACATCGCAGATGACATCGACGTCCTCATAAAACCGCTGGGCCGCCTGGGTGTGGGCGACGGTTTCGACCAGCGCGACATCGGCCCCGAGGGTGTCCTTGAGAATGTCCTTGGCATAGCCGGTTGTGCCCACGCCCAGCACCCGCAATTCTGCTCCCTGCGCACGGACCTGATCATGCAGTTCCTCGATGATGCGCCGGGTGTCGTCGATGGGATTTCCATCGGAAAGCCGGTAGGCCTTGAACGCGACGTCATGGTTCGCGTCGAGCAGTACGCCCTTTGTTGTGGTCGATCCGCCGTCGATCCCGAGATAGGCATCGAATCGCTCGCCGGGTTTCAGTGTCGCAGGCGAAAATGGTGGGATGGCGTACTCCTCACGGAAGCGCTGCAGTTCTTCCTCACTCGTGTACAACGGCCCTCCGCTTCTCGCCCTTTGCGCACGTTCGCGTCCGTATGCGATGTAGTCGTCGAGATCCGCCAGGCCAACAAAGGTCTCTGGTCCGGGATTCCGCTCGGCATAGACCAGCGTCCCGTACGCGGCGAAGTACTGCGCGTCTTCCGGGACATAGATCAGGGATGCGGGATCGCGATCCGGTGGCAGGGAAACGCCTCTCTCCTTCCAGAGCTGCGGAATGTTTTCCTTCCAGCATTCCACCAGACCCCGAATGAAGGTATTCGGTCCACCGAGGAGAAGGACGTCAGGACGAAGCGTGTTTCCACGTGTCAGCACCGAGAGGTTCTGCTGGACGATGGCTTCGAACAGCGATGCCATCAGTTCCTCTGGTGGCACGCCTTGTTTTTGCAGTCCGTTGATATCGGTTTCGGCAAACACGCCGCATTTGCCGGCGACCGGATGCAGCCGTACACCGGAGAACTGCAACGCGGCCAGCCGGTCGGAGGGAATGCGAAGCTTTGCGTTGATCTTGTCGATGATGGCGCCCGTGCCCCCCGCGCACTTGTCGTTCATGGATGCGAACTTCTTCACCTGTCCCGTCGCATGATCGCGATGGAATATCAGGATTTTCGCATCCTGTCCTCCGAGTTCGATGGCCGTTCCCGCCTGTGGATATCTCTCCTCCACCGCGAGCGAGACGGCGTTGACTTCCTGCACGAAACGCGCACCCAGGTGCGGGACCAATGTGCGTCCGCCGGAACCAGTGACGAGGACGCGATAATCCCTTGGGTCTGATCCGAATTTCGCGAGAATCTCCGAGAGGAATTCACGCACGGTCTCGGCCTGTCGGGTCTCATGGCGGCGGTAGCGTTTCCAGAGCAACTCCGGTGCATCGCTGCGCCGCACGAGAGCCTTCACGGTCGTGCTTCCCACGTCGATGCCGACGAGGTAGCGAGGCAAACCGATGGTCATTGTTTCCTGCCTCCCTTGCGGACAGTGGCCTTGCGGGCAATACGGGTGGTGTTTCCTGCAGCGGCCTTGCGAACGAGACGGGCGGCGGTGCCCGCTACCCCCAACGGGAGCGTAACAAAGGTCTGCTGCCATTCGGGATGCGCCTGCACGCGACTGCGGAAATCCTCTTCCGTCATACCGCTTTCCTCCAGCGCATGGTGGAATTCCTTTTTCGCCCGTTCCCGCGCATCGTTAAGCGTCATCTGCACACGACTGTGCGCGTTGACCTCGCCCTCACCGGATGTTTCGACGGGAAGAAAGATGATATCGTCGTGATGCGCGACGACGGCGGTCTGCACGCCGTCGGACTGCGTGCTCGGAAGACAGCCAAAGGGCTTGACCGAAAGCACCATGTGGGCAAGACGCTCACGGGAATAGTAGATATTCTTCGCCACTTCGAGATGTCCTTCCCCGCCCTCGATGCGGCTGTGATAGTAAGGATGTCCCAGGCGCTGCAGATGGGGCTGCTTGGGAATGTCCTGCGGCAGATAGTCAAGTCTGGCCCTGAGACGTTGGTATTCACGCGCATACAGACGTTCGGCGAGTCCCAGCAGCAGGGACTTCCTTGCATAGCCGCGGAGACTCCTCGCCATCGCGCGCAGCCGCGCCCACCCATGAAGACCTGGTGCCACATCGAGAAGGCGGCGGTCGCGTAACCACTGTTTCTCCTGATGCAACAGGTAGAGCAGCCACGGGGCGACGGGTTCGATCAGTACCTCGGCACCCTCCTGCTCAAGAAAAGAGAACATCCGGAAATTGCCGTCGCCCTCGGTGGTCTGCGCCCAGAACTCGCCTGTGATCTTTACAACGGGCTTGACGCGTGTGCGGTCGACACGCACCTTGGCCATGATCTCCTTGCATTCGCGAAGCAGTTCGGGAAACGGACTGGCAAAAAGCTGCCGCAGGAATTTCATGAGGTTCTCCGCTCCCCGGCGGTGCCGTCGCAGCAGCGGAAGACGGGCCAGTCCCGCAGGAAGCGTATAAACTGCTTCGAGCTCGATGCGTGCGGCGACATGCTCCATGGCCTCCTCGAGTGCGCGGTCGGTTGAGCCCTCCTCGATCTCGTAGGGACGGAGTTTGTAGGCGACATCGTTGAGCAGATCCGCGACAAGAAAGGCGTTGAGAATACCCAGTGTGAAATCAAGGTTCATTTCCAGTCCCGCGTTGTCGCTGCCCTGGTCCAGCCCTCCATCTTGCTGCAGGATCAGAACGCGGAAGCCGTCGAAGCCGGCGTTGTGCAGGGCAAGTCGGTACTCCGACTCGTACATGCCGAAGCGACAGGGTCCACAGGCGCCCGCAGTGAAAAACACATAGCGATCGATGATTTCGCTGCGGGACATCCCGCCTTTCTCCAGATTCTGGAGAAAGGCGATGAGATTGCCGACAGTGAAATACGTCGGGTTGCATAAACCGTTATTGCCGAATTCCTTACCAATCTCGAAGGCCCGAACATCGGGTGACGACAGGTATTCTGCGCGGTATCCGAGGCGGAGGAGATTGGCCTGGATGAGCCGCTCGTGCTTCCAGGTGAGTCCGCCAAACAGCACCGTGGTTGTCTCGCGCTCTGTCCGGAAAAACGGCCGCTCCGATGGACGCTGCCAGTGACCCTTGCGAGGAGCAAGGCCGGATTCCCGCTCAAGGCGCCGGCGCTCAAGGGCCACGGCGTCCTCTATGGTCATCTTCCCGCTGCGCAGCGCCGCGAGGATTTCGGGGTCGATGCCGTCCCCTTCCTGCCGGGCATGAGCATTCCGTACGGTATCGTGCATTCAGGAATTTTCCTTTCTCTCGGGATGACGATGACGGCGCAACGGCGACTGGATATTTCCGAAGCCGCGCTGCATGCCGCATCGATGGACTCAAGACATAAAAATACGCATTTCCTCCGATATTTAAAGAACAGATCACCGTGCCCGTTCAACTCCTCTCCATCCCTCCCAAGGACAACAGAACATCGCATCTTCTGCTCTTCTGCGACTTGCGTCTGAACGATGTGCGTGCTAGAATGTGGTATCATGCAACGATGTGAGGCGATCATGAAACGTCGCTGGACAATTTCCATATTTCTCGCGTTCGCCCTGGGGATGCTGGCTCTCCTTCCCTTCCGAAATGGACTGCACGCCGAAGGTGACGGCACGCCGTCTGTGCGGCCGCGCATCGTGCGCATTGTCGTCGACGGCAGCATTAATCCCGCATCGGCGAAATACATCCATGATGCCGTCGCCGCTGCGGCCGAAGATCAAGCGGAAGCGGTCCTGCTTCTGCTCGACACTCCTGGCGGCCTGCTCGCCTCCACGCGGGCGATCGTCTCCGATTTTCTCTCCTCCCCGGTCCCGATCATTGTGTTTGTCGCTCCCGCCGGCGCGCAGGCGGCCTCTGCAGGAGCGTTCATCACGCTGGCGGGGCATGTCGCCGCGATGGCACCTGGAACGAATATCGGCGCGGCGCATCCAGTGAGTATGGGCGAAGGGGCACAGAACACGGACGATTCCACCAACGTGCCGATGACCAAGGCCACGAACGATGCAGCGGCATTCGCCCGGACGATCGCGGAGAAGCGCGGCCGGAATGTCGCCTGGGCCGAAGCCGCGGTGCGGGGGAGCGTTTCCATCACCGAAACCGAGGCGCAACGCGACAACGTCATCGACCTCGTGGCGAAAGATTTGCCTGACCTCCTGCGCCAGCTCGACGGGTGGACCGTCGAAACCATCAACGGCATGGTGACGCTGCGCACGCTCGATGCAGAAGTGGTCGATGTGGACATGACGTTCCAGCAGAAGCTGCTCGACACATTGAGCAACCCGAACATTGCCTATATCCTGCTGATGCTCGGCATGTACGGAATTTTCTTCGAACTCTACAATCCAGGATCGATTTTCCCCGGAGTCGTCGGTGGCATCTGCCTTGTTCTCGCGTTCTATGCGATGGACACGTTGCCCGTCAATTATGCCGGACTCGCGCTCATCGTTTTCGGGGTCGTCCTGTTCATTCTCGAGGTGAAAGTGGTCAGTCATGGCCTGCTCTCCATCGGAGGGGTTGTGGCCCTGTTTCTCGGATCGGTCATGCTCATCGAATCTCCGCCCGGTGCGGAGTTTCTTGAGATCTCGTTGTCCGTCATCCTTGCCGTCACGGCCTGCACCGCTGCATTTTTCCTCTTTGTGGTCGGCAAGGGCCTCGCCGCGATGCGCCGTATCCCGACGACGGGTACGGCCGGCATGGTAGGTGAAATCGGAAGGACCGTCAACGCCCTTGCGCCAACCGGTACTGTCGCAGTACACGGCGAGCTCTGGAACGCACGATCCGCTGATGACGGCAAGATCGATGCGGGAACACCTGTGCGCGTGGTCGGTGTGCAGAGCCTCGCGATCACGGTCGTGCCGGTCAGTCTCCATACGCCCCAACACTCTTCCTGACAGACATTTTTCACGACATATCCATTTCCCGGAGAACCCATGGATCCCTTTGGAAGCGTATTTATCGTCATCATTGTGTTCATTCTCATGCTGCTCGCATCGTCGATTCGCATCCTGCGCGAATACGAGCGTGGTGTCATATTCCGTCTTGGACGCCTTATCGACGCAAAAGGTCCGGGACTGATCCTTCTGATTCCCCTGGTCGACCGCATGGTCAAGGTCAGTCTTCGCACGATCGTCCTCGACGTACCACCGCAGGATGTCATCACACGTGACAACGTATCGGTCAAGGTCAGTGCGGTGGTGTATTTCCGCGTGCTCGACGCCTCCAAGGCAATCGTCGAGGTCGAGAATTTCCTGTTCGCCACCAGCCAGCTGTCGCAGACCACACTGCGAAGCATCCTGGGGCAGTCCGAGCTTGACGAACTGCTCGCCGAGCGCGAGAAAATCAATAAATGGCTGCAGGAGATCATCGACATGCAGACCGAACCATGGGGTATCAAGGTCAGCCTCGTGGAGGTCAAGCACATCGATCTCCCGCAGGAAATGCAGCGTGCGATGGCCAAGCAGGCAGAGGCGGAGCGTGAGCGCCGCGCAAAGGTCATCGCCGCGGAAGGCGAGTTCCAGGCCTCCACCAAACTCGCGGAAGCGGCCAAGATCCTGTCGACCGATCCGGCCGCGCTTCAGCTGCGTTACCTGCAGACGCTCACCATCGTCGCGGCGGAAAACAATTCCACCACGCTCTTCCCGATTCCGATTGATTTATTCAAGCCCTTTCTGGATCCCCGGTCGAAGTAGACCATACCCTGTCTCCCATCAGTCCCATTCCCTCCCCGTCCGAACTTTCCGGACGGGGATTATTTAATTTCGCCTGGCGGGCTTCCTGTTGCTCCCTTGCTCCGATGGAGCCGCCGCATGGATGGCACAATCGGGATGCGCGGGAATTGCATGGTCGTCTCCGACTGCTGTCGAAGAAGGGAGCGCAGGCTGGCACCGGAAAAGAGCCGGCGCATTACCCGCCGCTCGGAACTCATTTCGGCGATCTCTGCCGCGAGGAGGACGGTGACGCTGGAATAGTATACCCATATCGCAGTCGCAACGATAACCGCGTACGGACCGTAGATCGATCCGATTCTCCAAAGATTTGTCAGGTAGTAGGCGAATACAATTTTTGCCACGCCCCAGAGCAGCGCCGCGATGCTGCTGGCGATCATGATCATGCGCCGCGGGAGCCGGCGGTCGGGGACGAGATAGAAGACGATGATAAAGAGAAAGAAACTGAGAACAAAGGGTGATATGAAGCTGACGGCGTCATTGAACACCCATGATTCCAGTTCCATCCCAAAAACGTTTTCACCGAGGGCCTTCGCGATCGACACGCCATAGAGAAAGACGCTCACGATGATAAGCGCCATGCCGACGATGCTCAGCATGGCGAAATCCTTGAGCTTCGAGACGAGGATGTTCATTGTGTCCTGGATGTTGAAGACCAGGTTGAGCGCCGTCCGGAGCGCCGCGAACAAGGCGCTTGACGTCCACAGCAGGCCGATGGCGCCAAAGATACCAGCGAGCTGTGATCCGCCAACGAACTCCTGGATCAGTTCCATCACGATACCGCGCAGCTGGTCCTTCTGGTACGGAAACAGCTCGAGCTTCTGAATCCAGACATCAACCGTTGCCAGCGCGTCTTCGCTACTGAGGTAGAAACCGAGTATATAAAAGACCAGGAGCAGCAAGGGAATGAAGCACAGCAGCGCATTGAAACTGAGACCCGCTGCGGAAAGGAAAATATGGTTGGATTCCAGTCGCTCGATGATGCGCACGAGATACATCCAGATGTTGCGCACCCAGCGGAGGGTCAGAAAATCCTCGAGCCGCTCCATAGCGCGCTTCCACAGGGAGGATATGCGGGACCACATGCTCATCGGTCCGCCAGCAGTCGCTCCAGCGCCGTGGCATGCGTCGTGGCAAGCGTCACGACATCCATGTCGATAGCGGCGTCAATGCGGAGCCGATCGCCACCGGTACTGCCGATGCGCAACGCTGCGATGCCGGCCTGTACCGCCTCGTCGAGGAGCGAGTCGACATCCTGCTCGGCGCAGCTGATGATGACACGGGACTGAGACTCGCCAAAGAGCAGCGCGTCGCGGCGCAGACCGTCCGCCGGCAGCGTCACGGTGGCGCCGATCTCCTCTCTGCCGAGGAAGCAGCATTCAGCGAGGCACACCGCGAGTCCCCCGTCGGACACGTCATGCGCGCTGCGGACGCGTCCGCCGCGGATGAGCGCCAAGAGAAGGCCGTGCAGCCGATGCTCCTCGTCGAGGTCGATGAACGGAGCGTCGCCTCCGACGATGCCATGCCATGATGCGAGGTATTCGGACCCACAGATCTCGTTTCGAGTCGAACCGAGCAGGATGATCGCCTCCCCTTCGGCACGGAAGCCTGCCTGGGTGATGTGATCGACGTCCTCGATCAGTCCGAGCATGCCGATCACCGGCGTCGGATAGACCGCGCCGTTCGGATTCTCGTTGTAGAAACTGACATTCCCTCCCGTCACCGGCGTGTCGAAGACGCGGCAGGCGTCGCCCATGCCGCCACATGCCTCCTTGAACTGGAAGTACACCTCGGGCTTGTACGGATTGCCGAAGTTCAGGCAGTTGGTGATGGCCAGCGGCTGGGCACCCGTGCAGGCCACATTGCGCGCGGCCTCGGCTACGGCGATCTGTGCGCCCTTGCGCGGATTCAGGTACACATACCGGCCGTTGCAGTCCGTTTTCATCGCGAGCGCCTTGCGCGTGTCCTTGACCCGAATGACCGCCGCGTCTCCACCGGGTCCCTGTGCCGTATTCGTGCGCACCGAAGTGTCGTACTGTTCATACACCCAACGCTTCGATGCGATGTTCGGCACGGCCAGCAGCGCGGTCAGGACCGTGTTCATGTCCTGGGGAACAGGAACGGATTCCATGCGGAACGCCATGGTGGTCTGCAGGTAGGCAGGTTCGCGCGTCTCGCGGGTATACACCGGTGCGCCTCCTCCCAGCACCAAGCTGTCGGCGGGCACCACGGCTTTCACCTTCCCTTCCCGTTCGATGGTCACCATGCCGTCGTCGGTGACGTGACCGATGGTCACCGCATGCAGATCCCACTTGTCGAAGATTTCCTTCACCCGCGCTTCGTTTCCATGCTTGGCCACGACCAGCATGCGCTCCTGTGATTCGGAGAGAAGGATTTCATACGCCGACATGCCTTCCTCCCGGATCGGCACGAGGTCGAGATTCAGTCGCATGCCGCTTTTCCCCTTGGCTGACATTTCGCAGGAGGAACAGGTGATGCCCGCGGCGCCCATGTCCTGAATGCCGACGATGAGTCCTTCGCGGATGATTTCCAGCGTGGCCTCGAGCAGCAGTTTCTCGGTGAACGGATCTCCTACCTGCACGGAGGGGCGCTTCGATTCGGAATCCGCGCTCAGGTCCACCGACGCAAACGTGGCGCCGTGAATGCCGTCGCGTCCGGTGGACGAACCGACGATCATCACCGGATTGCCTGTCCCCTCCGCGATGGCCGAGGCCGTTTCCCCTTGCTTGACAAGTCCGACAGCCATGGCATTCACCAGCGGATTGCCCTGGTAGGATGAATCAAAATAGATCTCACCCGCCACGGTCGGCACACCGAAACAGTTGCCGTAATGCCCGATGCCATGCACAACGCCCTTGACCAGGTATTGCACGCGCGGATTCGTCGGATCGCCGAAGCGAAGCGAATCGAGCGCCGCGACCGGACGTGCACCCATGGTGAAGATGTCCCGGAGAATGCCGCCGACACCGGTGGCCGCGCCCTGGAAGGGTTCGATCGCGGAGGGATGGTTGTGGCTCTCGATCTTGAACGCGACGGCAAGGCCTTCCCCGATATCCACCAGACCTGCATTCTCCTCCCCGGCACCTACGAGCAGGCGTCCACCGTCACGCGGCAGGGTCTTGAGCACAGCGATGGAGTTTTTGTACGAACAGTGCTCGCTCCACATTACGCTGTACATGCCGAGTTCCGTGTACGTGGGAGTGCGTCCCTCGAGATAATCGACGACGTTCTGGTATTCTTCGTCGGTGAGTCCGAGTTCGCGGGCAATTTCAATGGTGACCGTGGGTTCCGAATGCATGCAGGCTCCGAGGAATCGTGCTGGTTCGTGAGTGCGGCCGGCTGGCAGATGCTCCGGCGGAGGGCTAACAGGGAAAAATACGAATCCCAGCGGAGAATCCCTTGAAAACCCTTCCCCAAATTGGGTTGAAACGTGACCGCGCAGCCTCCGAAAAGACTGCGCGGCACAAAAGGCAAGGAAGACGCTGCGCCGTCGTTGTCGGCGCATTGTCTCATTCAGTGTCAGCGCACGCCAAACACGTCGAGCATGTGTCCGTCAGGAAATTGCAGGCCCAACGACCAGGGGACACCACGTTTTCCAACGCCTGTGGTCTCCGGTGCGGTAATGCCGGGGATGGTGTGGAAAGACACGTAGCGAATGTTGGCGTTATACGAATGGTTCAGCGCCTCGATGAACTTGTTCGCCACCGCCGCATTTCCGCGTGCCGAAAGATGGATGCCGTCGAGACTGAACATCCCTCCGGTAATGAATCCCGCGTTGTACTCTTCACCCGCAATGGAATACCCGTTTTCGGCAACGTCCTGAAAGTAGGCGTTCATGTCCACGAGCACGAAACCGTTCCGCTCCGCTTCTGTCATGAGGATGGTGTTGTAATCCGTTATGGCCTGCAACACAATGGCGGCCTCGGAATTGTCAAGGACGAAGCGCGATGGAAGTGGATTTCCCGGTGTCAATCCGACGCCCTTCTGCAGCTGCTCCTGAGCGGTGAGCAGGACAAAATCGAATTCACCCACGATACCGACGTTGTCCTCCTTGTTCCTGTAATAGATGTTGAGCATCTGCGACGGGTTCGTGGGGTTCGGGATGCTGCGTGGCACGGTGGTGAAAAACGGGACGGAGCGTACATCCGGGATATTGGCAACCAGCACGCTGGTATTCGGAAGGGCCGATTTGATCTTCGCAAAGGCCGCCTGGATGACCTGCTGGAACAGAGCGCGCTCGGTAGGAACGGTGCGTGGAGGTTCCCCACCATCGCCCGTATTGGTGCCCCTCGTGCCACCGGAGGTGGCATACCCAAGCACGTCGTTGTTGCCCAGCCAGAAGGTCAGCACGGTAGGCTGCAGCGCGATGGCCTGGTCGACAAGCGTCTTGCCGAAGGCCGTCTGGTCGCGCATGATGAACATGTAAAAGGGATTCAAGCGCTGCTGTGCCCGATCGAGAATCGGGGACTCGTCGATGGCGTCGAAGACAATCGCGCCCGGCAATCCAAGATTGTTGAACGGCCGCGCGAGCATGGCGTTGACCGGGAGGTTCTGCGTCACCCCGTTCGAAATGATGACAGGGGAAGGAACAAGCGAGCGCAGGATACGCAGTTCGCCCGTGCCCGGATAGGGCATGAGCGGCTGCTGGAAATCGGTACTGCCCATGGCCTGGGCAAGCAGGTTCGGAAAACTGTACAACTGCCCTTCCTCGAACAGCGCACCGGACTGATACCCTGCGGTGATACTGTTACCGATGGCGGCGTAGGTCGTGGGATCCAGCGTCCCGAGGTTGGGCTCGCCGACAGGCGCGTCTTCGGAGCATGCGGTGACGAGGAGCAGAACCGCGAATGGCATCCAAAAAAGATTCCAGGATTTTTTCATGACGGTCCTCCTTTACAGCGCGTAGGTTATGTTGACAGCAAGCAAATTGGCCGATCCCGTGTACAAGCCGTCCATGTACACCCCGCCCGGGAAGCTCGTCGATTCGGTCACGCGATCGAGAATGATCATGTGCAGGTAGGCCACGTCAAGCGTGATGCCGGGAATCAGGTCGAAGCCGAGGCCGATGTTCAGACCATGACGGTCTGCGTCCGGCAACAGGGGCTCGAGATGTTTGTCGGGGACAGGATTGTTGTCATAGAAGTAACCGCCGCGCAAGGCCAGCCCGGTACCGGACAGACGGTACTCGAAGCCGAGACGCGCGATCCAGGTGTCTTCGTAATTCTTCGGTGAAGTGACGTCATCCTGGGCGACGCCGGTGGTGTTTTGTGCGTCCGTCTCGAAATCGATGACCAGTTCCTTGTACGACGACCACTGGATGCCCTGGAAATCGAACTCGATGTCGAAGTCGTCGCCGGGCGACCAGGCGA
>JAGTUZ010000268.1 GCA_018224415.1 Bacteroidota bacterium
CAGGAGTTTGTTTTGAAGCCGATTCTCACCGCCGTGTTCATTCTTCTTACGACGTGCCTCGCCCCCGCACAGCAAATGCGCTTTGACAGCATGCTGCAGGATATGGGTGAGATGGGACAATCGGAAGCGCGGGATGTCAGCTTCACGATTTACAACACCGGGACGGATACGCTGCATCTGAGCCGACCGCGCGCGGGATGCGGCTGCACGCATGTGCGCCTTGCAAACTCCTCGGTCGCGCCAGGAGATTCGAGTTCGCTGTCCGTCCGATTCATGACGGGGCCGCACATGCTTGGTGAGATCATAAAAGCGATTGAAATCGGTGAGATGCGCGGTCCCAATGAATTCAATGTGCAAAAGTTGCGCATTCGCGCGGAGGTCGTTGGCGAGGTCTACGTCCAACCCACGAAACTGGCGTTCCGCGCGACCGTCGGAGACACCGTGCGCCTTCGCTTGACCCTGACGTCCAGGGCGGAAGAGGATGTCCCTCTTCGCCATGTCACGCCGGTGCTTACTGCATTCGTGGATACTTCCCGCGAGGGGAATTACCGCGCCGACCGTGTGGTGACGGAACCATTCGAGGCAATCACCATCACGCCCTCATCGCAAACTGTGCATGCTGGAGGATCGATGGAAATCGATATCTCCGCATTCCTTGAACGGCGAGGACAGATCAATGGATTTTTGCGCATCGTCCTCCCCCATTCCGAGATTCGTGTTCCCGTGACAGGGGTGGTCCTCAACCAGGCACGATGACCACCGTCGAGCAAGACATCCCACGTCGTGATACCGCCGCATGCACAGGGGCGGTCCTTCCCCCATTCCAATCCAAGCAACAGCAAGGAATTCTCATGAACACTTCATTCCGACTTCCCCTCCAATACGTGCTCCCATTATTGGGCCTTTTCCTGTTTGTTTTCCCGGCACATCTCGCCGCTCAAGGGGCGAAACAGAACGCCAGCCTCTCGGTTGAAGGAACCTCCGAATACTATTTCGGGGAAATCGAACAGAGCGATACAGTCGAACACACTTTCGTGTTGAAAAACAACGGCAAGGAGACCGTGGAAATCACCAGGGCAAAGGCAAGCTGTGGCTGCACGGCGACTGTGCTGTCGGAAAAAGTGCTCGCGCCCGGAAAGAAAACGGAAATCAAAGTGCGTTTCACGCCGCCACGAGGATCGCGCAACAAGGTGACCAAGACCGTCAGCGTCTATGTCAAGGGCCAGGAGGCACCGCATACGGTACTCAGGATTTCCGCCACGGTAAAGAGTTACGTTGACATTCAACCGCCCTCCATTCAGCTGACGAACATGAAACAGGGCGAGCAGGTCAAGACTGCAGTGACCATCACCAATGTGTCAGACAAAGCCCTTGTCGTCAACACATCCGGGGTGAGTCTCACTTCCTATCGTGATGCCGACGACAGCGGTCGCAAGCAGGCCTTTCCGATGCAGGGCGGCTCGGTCAGCCCGACGACGCTGAACCTGGCTCCCGGTGAAAGCAAATCACTTGCAATCACGTTCAAAGCCGAGCACGAGGGACAGATCAATGGTTCCGTCGGGTTGAAAATCGGGAACAACTCGAATGTGGTCTATCTCTTCGGCATCGTTGCACCCAAGGACGCCAAATAGTCACAGCGAGGACACAGTGCATTCAACGGAGAAATTGTCCATGAACCGACGGCCCCGTTCCCTTGCCGGTATTCCAGCGGCGTTGCTTGCCATACTCACGTTGCTTGTCCCGTACCTGGCCTGCGCCCAGGCAATCGGTCCGAAGCTTGTTGTTGAAGGTGGGGCGTCGCATGCACTCGGCGTGATCACCCATGCCGACAGACCCGAACACCGCTTCGTCCTTCGCAATACTTCTGCCGACACCGTACGCATCACCAGCGTGCGTGCCGGCTGCGGCTGCACCGCAGCGGTGCTCTCCGGAAAAACCCTGCCGCCGGGCGGCGAGGCAACCATCGACGTGCGCTTCACACCCATCCGCTCGACCAACGGACATGTGAGCAAATCGATCTCGGTCTACACGGAAAATGATGATCAGAAAATGTACCTGCTCCGCATCGAAGCGGACGTGGTTTCGTCCTTCGAGGCCACGCCGGAAAAGGCCAACCTCGATACCCTGGTCACGCGCAACGTCGCAGAGACGGTGCTGAAGCTGACAAACGTGTCGGCAGACACACAGCGCATCGTGCAGGTGCAGGGCGTGCTGTCGGTGGAACACCGCGGCTATGGCGGGAAACAGTCTCCGCAGATGATGTCCATCGATGACGTGCAGGCCTCGCCGGTGGAGTTCGTGCTCGCACCCGGCGAGACACAGGAGGTGACGATCCGATTCTTTCCTCTCAACGAGGGACGCCTCATGGGCAGCGTGGTCTTTTATTCCGGGGAGGAAAACAGGCAGGTGGAGTTCAGCGGCGTGATCCGACGACCGTAAGGGAGTCCCGCGCAGCAGCGCGGGCAGTCAAGGCCTCGGTAACAACCCCCCGCGCAGGTGCGCGGGGCTCCCCTCAAATGTACACCATCAGTCCGCCGCTGAACATGATGCCGTCGCTGTTCTTCGTGTTGGTGTCGAGTGTCTGCACATCGCGGATGGAGGTGATTTCGCTGTCGAGAAAGAGATAGCGGAACTCACCGTGAAAGGCGATGTTGCGGCCGAAGGGGATTTCCAGGCCGAGGCCGAAATGATAGCCGGGCTCGAAGTTTTCATCGTCTTCGAGCAGCTCACGGATTTCGCGCTGCGCGACCTTGGTCACGTCGTACGCTTCGATAGTGTAGTAGAAGCCCACGCCGCCTGTGGCATAGGGTGTGAGGAAGGAACCGATCGGGAAAAAGATGTTCAACGAAAACGTGATCGGCACATAGGTGACATCGGCGGTCAACTGGTTGAGGTCGATTTTTCCGGTGCGGAAAACCTCGGCGTCGCGATAGGCAAACGAGACCTCGAGACCGACGTTGTTGCCGAGACGTGCGCGTCCGAGAAAACCGAAGAACACCGCGCCCTCCTCGGCGTCGTTGCTCTCGTACCAGCCGACCGTCGGACCCACCCCGAAGGTGTTTTCGATGGTGTTCTCCCGCTGTGCCATTCCTTCGAACGGAAGGACAAGCAAGGCGAGAACGATGGCGAGAAATGTATGCCGCATGGGAAACTCCATGTCATGTACGATGCGTCCGGGCATCCCCCCGCGATATGCAGAAGGTCCGCAGGATCATTGCTGCGTGCAATCGCGCGTGCGGGACGTGTCACGGGCGAGGGATGTATCAAACCATATTAATACGGAACGATGTCGGACACAACCGGGGGCACGTCGAATACTCCCTCGGCGATGCGGCGCAGTCCCGTGCCGTCGCGGCGCAGGATATACAGTCCCTGATTGTCCGCATGGTCGGCCGTGAACACGATCCATTCGCCGTCGGGACTGAGCCCTGCCTCGGTGCGGATGCTTCCGAACAGCCAGGTCACGTCGGGAAAATGCTCCTTCAGCCGTTCGCTGTCGAGTGGGACTTTCACCAGGCGCCCGTCGGTGGGACGCTGGAGCAGGAACGCCCCTTCGCCATAGCTGTACACGACACATTCACCACTCCGTCCGCTGAGTGAATGGATGCCACCGCGAAGCGGGACATGTGCCAGATCCCAGCTCCCGCCGTGGCGGTCGTAGACGTTTCCTCCGCCTCCCGCATGGGAGACCAGCAGCCATCCGGGGGACGGGTCGAATGCGATGCTCGACCAATTCTCTTCTACCAGGTGGATTCCTGACTGGGATTGAAGGAGCAACAGGTTCCGGAAGCCGACCGGATCATGGTCGCCCCTGTGCTGCACCATCAATTGCATCGCAGCCATACTGCCATCGTTGGCGATGAACACCGCGGTGGGAATGGGAATGTCAGGCCTGAAGTCCGATCCCGCATTGGTGAAGTGATCCCGCAGGAAGGCGGAAATGTCCGTCGTGCTCATTTTCCATTCGCTGCAGTTGAAGACGCAGAGATGGAGCGACCATTCGGTCGAATCGACGGATCCCACCGGTCGCTGCCATGCGAAGAAGGCGGCATGGTGCCCGTCATACGCCAGCGCCGGCGACGGATCGATCCCGCTCCATCCCCGCAGGGGTCCGTAGACATACTCATCGACGGGATCGGTCGCCACCGGCAGCGGTACGGGGAGGACCTGCCCTCCTTCACAGAGTCCGAAAAGTCCTGTGGCGGAGGGGCTGGCCCCGCCTCGCGTCTCGTACAGCACGATGCCGTTCGCAGCGACATTCGTAATCGACACGACCCTTTCGGTGGACTGCACGTCATCTCGCATGCCGTTGATGTCGTAACGGCGGAATTCCGTGGGTCCCGCAACGTCGCCTTTGACATAGAAAACGAAGCGTCCCGTCGGCGTTCCTTCTGGATCGTCGTTGCAGGAGACCAGCGCAAGAAAACTCAGCGACAGCAGGAAGGGAAACAGGAACAATTTCATGGAGCACTCCGGTACAGATTGACGTCATTCAGGATGAGTATATATGATAACAAATCCTCGGCACCTGTGCCAGAAAAAAACAGCGTTGCTGGCTTGCGCGCATCAGGATCGATGCATATATTCGTATATGCGATTACGTGAATACACATCAGACATGGACACTCTTGCCACGGAGATGCAGGCGCTCGCCGACATCAACCGTGTACGGATACTGCATTTGCTTTTATTGGTGGACGAACTCTGTGTCTGCGACATCGAGCGTGTGCTGGGTGTACCGCAGGCGCGGGTGTCGCGGCATCTGACGATCCTGCGCAACAGCGGATGGGTGGCGGCGCGGCGCGATGGACGCTGGATGCACTACCACATCACCGACGGCGAACCCCGAAAGCGAGATCTCGTGCGGTTGTTCCGCACGCATTGGTCCAAGGTTCCCGGCCTGGTCGCTGACCGCGATCGTTTGCAGTCCCCGGCGCTCGTCTGCTGCGACACGGTGGCCGGATGAGCGCCGTTTCGTTTACCACGAAATCTATTTCTCCCTCTGCCGGATGTTCAACCCCTTTCAACGAGGAGCTTCTTCCATGATACGAACGGATGCCCCCACGCGGCGCCTGTCCTTTCTCGATCGCTGGCTCACGCTGTGGATTTTCGCCGCGATGGCGGTGGGTGTGCTGCTGGGACATTTCCTTCCCTCTATCGCGGGATTCTGGAACCAGTTCAACTCCGGCACTACCAACGTGCCCATCGCGATCGGCCTCATTCTCATGATGTATCCCCCGCTGGCGAAAGTACGTTATGAGGAACTCGGCGACGTGTTTCGCAACGTGCGCGTGCTGTCGCTCTCGCTGGTGCAGAATTGGGTGATCGGTCCCATTCTCATGTTTGCCCTTGCCGTGCTGTTTCTCCCCGACCAGCCGGAGTACATGACGGGGCTCATCCTGATCGGACTCGCGCGATGCATCGCGATGGTGATCGTGTGGAACGAACTGGCCTGCGGCGACAACGAGTACGCGGCGGGGCTCGTGGCCTTCAACTCTATCTTCCAGGTCCTGTTCTATTCCGTCTATGCCTGGGTGTTTATCACCGTCGTACCGGAGTGGCTCGGCCTGGAAAGTTCGGTGGTGGACATTTCCATGGGCGACATCGCCGAGTCGGTGTTCATCTATCTTGGTATTCCCTTCCTCGCCGGCATGATCACCCGCTACACGCTGGTCAAGGCCCGCGGGAAGGAATGGTATCACACGCGTTTCATCCCGCGCATTTCTCCGATCACGCTGATCGCCCTGCTGTTCACCATCTTTGTGATGTTCTCGCTCAAGGGAGAGATGATCGTGGACCTGCCGTTTGACGTCCTGCGCATCGCCCTGCCGCTGGTCATCTACTTCGTGATCATGTTCCTGATATCGTTCTGGATGGGCCATAAAATGGGAGCGGATTATCCGAAAACCACAACGCTGTCCTTCACCGCGGCGAGCAATAACTTCGAACTCGCCATCGCCGTGGCCGTAGCGGTGTTCGGCATCAATTCCGGCGTGGCCTTCGCCGCGGTGATCGGTCCGCTGGTTGAGGTCCCCGTGCTCATCGGTTTGGTCGGAGTGGCACTGCGTTTCCGGACGAAGTATTTTTCCGACAAGGACCAACCCCTCACCAAAGGCCAATCGCAGACCAAAGGCCAATCGCAGACCAAGGAGGCATGATTCATGGAAACCAGAATGCTCAATCCCGACATTGAAGGACTTCTGCCCGACATCGCCTCTGAAATCGTAAACATCGACGAAACCCGACGCACGCGGTTGCGCGAGATCGCGGAGTGGATACGCGTCCGCGCGGAGGCGGGCGAGGACGCACCGATGACCTTCATCTGCACGCACAACTCCCGCCGCAGCCACATCAGCCAGCTCTGGGCCCAGGCCTTCGCCTGGAAACACGAGCTCGACCATGTGCGCACCTTCTCCGGTGGCACCGAGGCGACGGCCTTCCACCCAAACGCCGTCGATGCCCTGCGCACCTGCGGCTTCGACATTCAAGGCGACAGTGATCAGGCGAACCCGCGCTACTCGGTGCGCTATGCCTTCGCGGCCGACCCGATCATCGCGTTTTCCAAAACCTTCGGCGACGCCGAAAATCCCGCCAACGGTTTCGCCGCAATCATGACCTGCTCCGACGCCGACGAGGCCTGTCCGTTTGTCCCCGGCGCCGCTGCGCGTTTCTCCCTCCCCTACGAAGACCCGAAGAAATCGGACGGCTCACCCGACGAGGTGATGGTCTACCACGCCCGCTGCGTGCAGATCGCCGCGGAAATGCTGTATCTCGTGAGGAGCGTGAGGACGTGAGGAAACCCCGCGCTGGGGCGCGGGGGTCCCTTGGACGTTCCACAACGAACATTAATCATTTGAGACATTACCATGAACACTCCCGAAGAACTCAAACAGATCGTCAAGGATAAATACACCATCATCGCCGAGCAGCCGATGGACGCAAACGCATCGTCGTGCTGCGGCGCCACGTCGTGCTGTGACGGGACGTACACCATCATGTCCGACGACTACAGCGGCCGCGAGGGCTATGCGCCCGAGGCGGATCTCGGACTCGGCTGCGGCATTCCCACCGACCATGCCGGCATCCGCGAGGGCATGACCGTGCTCGACCTCGGCAGCGGCGCGGGGAACGATGTTTTCATCGCCGCGCGTGAAGTGGGCCCTGCCGGCTTCGTCATCGGCGTCGACATGACCGAGGCCATGATCATGAAGGCCGACGAGAACAAGGGCAAGCTCGGCGCAACAAACGTCGACTTCCGCCTCGGCGAGATCGAGGCCCTGCCGGTGGACGATAACTCGGTCGACGTGGTCGTCTCCAACTGCGTGCTCAATCTCGTGCCCGACAAGGCCCGTGCCTTCGCGGAGATCTTCCGCGTACTCAAACCCGGCGGCAGTTTCACCGTCTCCGACATCGTTGTCGACGGCGAGATGCCCGGGCACCTGCGCGGCGTCGCCACGATGTACGCCGGCTGCGTCTCCGGCGCGGAAAAACGCGAGGAATACCTCGGTCACATCAGCTCCGCGGGCTTCACCGACGTCGCCGTTCCGAAGGAAAAGGATATTCACATCCCTGATTCCGTTCTCCAGTCCGAACTCGCGCATCTCCCCGCCGATCAGCGCACGATGGGCGCCGCGCGACTCGTCAGCGTGACCGTGCGCGGAGTGAAGGCGGATAGGCGGATAGGCGGATAGGCGGATAGGCGGATAGGCGGGTAGGCGGGTAGGAAGATAGTTCCATTTTGCGAAAGGTCGCCGATGCGATACACTTTGAGCTTCCTTGTCATGTTGACGATGTTTCTTGCTGGCAGCAGCTGCGGAGAGCGGCCGCGCGATGAGGCGGGCGAGGCAGCCGGGACAAGCGATTCCTCCCGGCTGGTCACGCTGCACAACGACAGCTTCGATGCCTTCCTGGAAAGAGGCGGCCCAGTGCTCATCGAGTTCGGCGGCAAACGCTGCATTCCGTGTATGGAGATGCGGGACATCCTCGAAGAGGTCGGTGCCCTGCGACCGGACCTTCGTCTCGGCATCGTGTTCTGGGAAGACGACCCCGAACAGTTCGAACGGTGGAAGGTCCCGCTCATCCCCGCGCAGATCATCTTCGACGGCAACCGCGAGCTGACACGCCATCGCGGCAGCTGGGAACGTGATTCCGTGCTGGCCG
>JAGTUZ010000269.1 GCA_018224415.1 Bacteroidota bacterium
GACGCTTCCCTCGAGGAAATGGACCGCTACTGGGACGAGGCAAAAGCCGCGGAACATTAATACTCTTTTTTCTTCACCAGCGGCAGGAGATGGGTGAGGATATGTGCGGTGGAGCCGGAGCGTTCGGCGACGAAGCGGCCGGCGGCCTCGCCCGCGGCGCGTCGACGATCTCCGTCGGTGAGCAGCATGTCCAGCGCCGTATGCATGTCGTCCGCGCTGCGGACAACGAAGCCGCCGCCGGCGTTGGCGAGTTCGCGCGCTTCCTGGCTGTTGCCGATCTTCGGACCGTACAGTACCGGAATGCCGTAGGCCGCGGGTTCGAGCGTGTTGTGCACGTTGCTTTTGAAGCCGCCGCCGACGAAGGCCAGGTCGGCCACGGCGTAGAGGGGAAGCAGGATGCCGATGCTGTCGACGATGAGCATGCGTTCGCCGGCCCATGACGACAGGTAGGAAAATCGAAGATGGGAGACGCTGCCGTTGAGGCGGTATTCGAGAAACTCGAGATGGTCGATGGTGGGTTCGTGCGGCACGAGCACCACAAGCAGATTCGGATCGCGCTCGAGCTGGTGGAACAGCGCGGGCAGCAGCACCTCTTCATCCTCCGGCCACACACTGCCCGCGACCACAACCGTGCGTCCCTCGAGCATGTGCGGCGGCACGAGCGGCCGCTTCCGCGAAAGCGCGGCCTTGCCCGCGACGCGGTCGTAGCGGGTGTCGCCGACCGCCTGGACGCTCGCATGCCGCAGCCGCAGCAGGCGGAAGGCCTCGGCGTCGCGTTCGGAAACCGTCAGGATGGTCTCCATACAGTCGTAGACATGGCGGTGGAAATGGCGGATAAACGGACGCAGGCGTCCGGAATTCATCCGCAGCGTGGCGTTGGCGAGCATGACGGGAATGCCGAGATCGTGGCAGGCCCAGATGTGGTTGGGCCAGACGTCGTAGCGGATGAAGACCGCGGCGGTGGGACGCATCAGCTCGAGGAAGCGCCGGGCGCGTCCGGCCGAGTCGAAGGGAAGGTACACCACGGCGTCGACGGCGCGGTAACGCAGGTTGTTCTCATAGCCGGAAGGGGAGAAGAACGAGGCGATGATAACCAGTTCCGGATCCCGTTCGCGCAGCGCCTCGATGATGGGCTTCGCCTGCTCGAATTCTCCCATCGAGGAAGCATGCACCCACAAGCGCCGCGGCGAGGGATTCCCCCGCAGGAACACGCGCAGGCGCTGCAGCGAACCGTGCCGTCCGCGCATGCCACGCCGCACCTTGCGGTTGAACAGCCACAGTACGCGGAAGGCCAGCCACAGGGGGGGGAGGACGAGGAGGTTATAGAAAAGCTTCCACATGCAGGTGACGAGTGTCGGGACGGGATGAAGCGGTTGACGAGAACGAGAACGGTGCCGGAGTCCGAGGGGGTGCATTACGTACTCGCACTCGATTTCCCCAATGTACCATTTTCTGTGCATTGCATATCAGCCCGTTTCCTGATATTTTTGTGGTTTGTACCAAACACCGGTCCACTATTGCAGACATCGGAACAGAACCCGGCCCTACCGCGGCGGGGAGCAGCAGGAGAAGGCGCCGGGACGGACATTTCCGTCGTTGTTCCCTCCTACAATGAAAATGATTCCCTGCCCGAGCTGTCCGCCCGGCTGGCCGAAGTGCTCTCCGGACTGACCGAGTCCTGGGAGGTGTGGTTCATCGATGACGGCTCGCACGACAATTCGATGGGCACGCTGCGTGCGCTGCACGCACGCGACCCGCGCTTCAAGGTGGCGCGCTTCCGCCGCAATTACGGGAAGTCGGCCGCGCTGGCGGTGGGCTTCGAGCGGGCAGCCGGCCGTTATGTCATCACGATGGACGCCGATCTGCAGGACGACCCCGCGGAGATTCCCGCGCTGATCGCGAAAATCGACGAGGGGTATGACATGGTGTCGGGCTGGAAGAAAAAGCGTTATGATCCGGTTTCGAAAACCATCCCGTCGAAATTCTTCAATTTCGTTACAGGCCGCCTCTCGGGCATCGACATCCACGACTTCAACTGCGGCCTGAAGGCCTATCGTGGGGAAGTGGTCAAGTCGGTGAATATCTATGGAGAAATGCACCGCTATATCCCTGTTCTTGCCAAGATGGCCGGTTTTACCGTCACCGAACTCGTGGTGCAACACCACCCGCGGAAGTACGGACACACGAAATTCGGGCTGAGCCGTTTCTTCAAGGGCTTTCTCGACCTGCTCTCCGTGCTGTTCACCTCCCGCTACACCCAGCGTCCCCTGCACGTGTTCGGTACGATGGGCGGCGCGATGCTGGTTGGTGGACTGTTCATCAACGGCTACCTGACCGTCCAATGGCTGATGGGTTATCCCGTCGGCGACCGTCCCATGCTGCTGCTGGGCATCCTGCTCATGCTGCTCGGCATCCAACTGATCTCTACTGGCCTGCTGGCCGAAATGATCACAAAGTCCGACGCCAATGCCGACGACTATCACGTGAGCGAAGAACTCGGTTAGTGCCGGAAACACACCTCTGGCTTCAAGCACACGGTAGATTCGACCCCCCGGATCTCGCGCACCCAGACCCACAGGCGAATGAACCCCATGATTCCGTACAAGTCCGACTGCATTCATTTCCGCGGCGACATCCCCTGCGCACCGCACAAGCGTGAAGGCGTGCACTGCGACGGCTGTGTCTACTACACGCCCGTCGACCGCAACATTCTTATCATCAAGCTCGGCGCGATCGGCGACGTGATCCGCACCACACCGCTGCTCGAACGCCTGCGGCGTGAATGGCCCGGCGCACGCATCTGGTGGCTGACACACACGCCCGATGTGCTGCCTGCGGGCGTGGACCGCAAGCTGCGCTTCGGCACCGCGAGCGTGCTGGCGCTGTCGGCGATCCGCTTCGACCTCGCGATCAACCTCGACAAGGATCTCGAGGCCTGCGCGCTGCTCGACCAACTGCAGGCGGGAGTGAAAAAGGGCTTCACCCTTCGCGACGGCGTGTGCGCGCCGATCGACGACGACGCACGCCACAAGTTCATGACCGGTATCTTCGACGACCTCAACAAGGCCAACACCAAGCACTATGTGTCCGAGATTTTCGAGGTCTGCGGCTTCGCCTGGCAGGGCGAGCAGTATGTGCTGGATGTCGACCGCCGTTTCGATCTCGAGGGGAAGGCGGAGGCGATGGACGTCGCCATCGGCGAACGTCCGGTCATCGGTCTGAACACCGGCTGCGGGGGACGCTGGACCAGCCGTCTCTGGCCCGATGCGTCATGGATCGACCTTGCCGCGCGCCTGCGCGAGGGCGGGTACCTGCCGCTGTTCCTCGGCGGCGAGCAGGAACACGACAAGAACAGCGCCTTCGCCGCCGCATCGGGCGGACTCTATCTCGGCCATTTCTCGCTCAAGGAATTCATCGCGGAAATGGACCGCTGCGACGTGATCGTTTCCGCGGTGACCATGGCAATGCATCTGGCCATCGGACTGCACAAACCGCTGATCCTGTTCAACAACATCTTCAACCGTCACGAATTCGAGCTGTACGGCCGCGGAGAGATTCTCGAGCCGTCGAAGCCCTGTACCTGCTTCTTCCAGGCCACCTGCCGCAACGAAGAGTATCGCTGCATGGAGCATCTCGAGGTCGACCGCGTCTTCGACGCCGTTGTTCGTGCCGTCGACGCAGCGCCTGATGTCACGGCGCATGGTGACGCGGTGCATGGTGACACGGCGCATGGTGACGCGGTGCGCGGGGCGGGAGCGGACGAGGGGCGATGAGGATCGTGCTCGTTGGCACGGCCTATCCGCTGCGCGGAGGCATCGCCCACTACGTGGGCCTTCTGTGGAAGTACCTTTCACGCAGGCACGACGTGTCCATCGTCACCTTCTCGCGGCAGTACCCGAAGCTGCTCTTCCCCGGAAAATCGCAGGAGGAAAGCGGCGACGCCGGCATTGCCGTCGAGAGCGTGCAGTGGATCGACTCGATCAACCCCTTCAACTGGATTCGCACCGGAGTACGTGTACGTGCGCTGCGGGCGGACCTGATCGTCTTCAAATTCTGGATGCCCTTCTTCGCGCCGTCCTACGGCACCATTGCCGCCATCGCGCGCTGGCGGCGCAAAACGCGCACGATGTTTATCTGCGACAACGTCATTCCCCACGAGAAGCGTCCGGGCGACAAATGGCTGACGCAGTTTGCCTTCCGCTTCATCGACAGCTATGTCGTGCAGTCGCGGGCGGTGGAGCGCGACCTGCGCCTGTGGAAAAAGGATCCGCTGCTCCGGTATCTCCCGCATCCGGTATACGAAATCTTCGGCGAGGAAATCACCCGCGATGAGGCGCGCCGCCGCCTGCGGACGGTCGACGCGGCCATGGATCTCGCGAACGACGAACGCGTGCTGCTCTTTTTCGGATACGTCCGTGATTACAAGGGCCTCGACGTCATCCTCGATGCCATGCCGTCCATTCTCGCGCGGACGAACGTGCGTCTGCTCGTGGTGGGCGAATTCTACAACAACGAGCAGCAGTACCGCGACCAGGTGACGCGGCTCGGCATCGGCGACGCGGTGGTGTTCCATTCCGACTACGTGCCCAACGAGGAGGTGGGGCTGTACTTTTCCGCCGCCGACCTGCTGACCCTCCCGTACAAGTCGGCCACGCAGAGCGGCATCATCCAGATCGCCTACAACTTCCACCGGCCGGTGATCGCCACCGATGTGGGCGGACTCGGCGAGGTCATTGTGCACGGACGCACCGGCGCCATCGTGCCGCCCGAAGCGCCGGAAGCGCTGGCCGACGCGGTGGTCGAATTCTTCGCCGAGGACCGCTTCGACGACGCCCGCGCCGCGGTGATCGAGGAAAAAAAGAAGTATTCATGGGAATACATGGCCGAGGGCATCGAGCAACTCTATCAGGAAAGCATCGAGAAGACACGGAGCTGAACAAGCATGGCTAAAACGCGCAAGGTCACATCCGCCGCGGCGGGGAAGGGGGAACGCAGGGTCGTTCCGCCCGCGTTCAATCTCGACGACGTGCTGGACCGCTACATCTGGGTGCTCGTGCCGCTGCTGGTGCTGCTGTACTACTGGTTTGGTTCGGGCTCGACCGGCTTTTACCAGGACGACGAAATCGGGCATTACCGCAACATCCGGCAGTTCTGGGGCGACCCGTTCTCGATCATGGGCAACCAGCCCAAGCCGGGATGGAAAATTCTCATGGTGGTGCCGGGGTTGTTCGGGTTCACTGGAGTCATGCTGGCGCATTGCCTGGTTGCCGCGCTGACGGTGGTGATGACCTACAAGCTCGGGCGCGCGATGAAGATGAAAAACGCCTCCCTCGCGGCGCTGTTTCTCGCCGCGCAGCCGCTGTACCTGCAGCTTTCCTTCCGCTCGTATTCGGAAATCACCGCCGCGCTGTTCATCGTGCTTTCGCTGTACTTCTATTATCGCGAGCGCTGGCTGTGGGCGGCGCTGGCCTCGTCGTACGTGTTCAGCATCCGGCAGGAGTTCGCCCTGGTCAGCATCGGTCTCGGCGTGATTTTCCTGATGCGCAAACAGTGGATTCCCTTTCTCGCGCTCGCATGGACCCCGCTGCTGCTGGCCACCATAGGCTGGCTTGCCACCGGCAACATCATGTGGATGCTCGAGGACATGCAGCGCATCGGCCTGGGCGTGGAGGTGCCGCACAAACCATTCTGGCATTATTTCGAGACCTATGTCTATATGGTGGGTCCGGTCGTGCTGCCCCTGTTCGTGCTCGGGTACTGGAAGACCTTCCTGCCCCCGGACCGCGTCAAAGAGCAGATATCGGAGCACGGATTCTTTTTCTTCACTTTCACCGTCATGTTCGTCTGGGCAGTGATTTCGGCGTGGGACGTCCCGAATTTCGGTGCCAATCCCGGCCACTGGCGCTATCTGCTGTCCATCGCACCCCTCACCGCGGTGTACGCGGTCAAGGGGGCCAACACATTGTTCGAATCGCGCAGGCCGGACATCGTCTACGGCATTCTCGGGGTCTTCACCCTCATGGCAGTGCTTTTCCTCGCGCGCGACACCAATGGACTGATTCTCGTGGACGAACCGCGCTACGATAATATTGCCGTGTTCATCGGACTCCTGGCCGTGTACGCCGCCTACGCGACGCTACGAGTGTTGAACACCCAGGTATTTATCGGGCTGCTACTTGTGACATTGGTCGGTTTCACCGTGTATGCAGAGAAACCCCGCACGCTCGACATTGAGGCGGAGACGGTGCGGCAGGCAGCCGAGTGGTACATGGCCCAGCCCGAGGAATTCCAGCAGCGACCGCTGTACTGCAACCACGTGCTGTTCCGGTACTTCGCCGATATCGACATCAACGACAGCAACCGCGACCGAGGCGTGCGGCTCGCCGATCTCGCCGACGCCCCGATCGGATCGGTGATCGTCTGGGAAAGTCATTACGGCTACAACCAGTTCGGCGGCGACGTGCCGCTTGAGTATTTCGACCAGACGCCTGGGTACGTCCTGCTCCAGCAGTACCTCGCGCCGGACCAGAGCTTCGGCATTTTCATGATCGAGAAAGCCGCAGACGCTGCGACGCCCGATGCGCAGGCCCCGCCGGACGGAGCCGCGCAGCCCGATGCGCAGACCCCGCCGGACGGAGAAGCGCCGTCAGGTGAAACGTCCGGCCCCCCGGAAGGCGGTCAATAGGCTGTAGCCTTTCATCAATGATTCCAATTAGTTAGAGCATTTGTTTCATTGATTTTATGAAGATCGATTCGTAGTTTGATTCTTAGATCCGATTCGGTGAATATCGCCGGATGAACACATCGTGCGCTGCGGTCTCCGCATCGCGCGTGTCCTCCATCCACCCGACCCGAGGTAGTATGCGTTTGTTGCAGATCATTCGTTCGCAGGGAAGCATCGTGATCCGTGCGGGAAGGTCCCGCACTCTATTTGTAATTCTTGTCGCCGCGTTTGCCATCGCCTGTTCCTCCCAGGGGGAACTGACGAAGGAAGAATCCGGCACGCAGGCGGGGGGTTCCGACCTCGCGGTGCTGCTTGACACCCTGGCGCCAGCGCCCGGCGTGCCCCATCTCCCGCGACCGCCGCTGGAGATAGACGACGTTCCCGTGCCGCAGGTGCTGGCCGAAGAGAAGGACCCGCTGCTGGACCGCGCACGCATGCACATCGTGCTGGCGGCCAAGGCGCTGGAGAACGGCGATACGCTGACGACGGTGGACCAGTGTTCGCAGGCGTCGGACAAGCTCGACCGCGCGAGCTATCTTCCCGACATCGAGGAAGACGGCCAATACATCGCATTGAACACACGGCTGCGGGGACTGTACCGCGCCTGCGCGGTGACCATCGAGCAATCGGAACTCGAAGTACCGGCCTCGGCACTTGCCGTGCTGGCCGACGAGGCCGCGGAGGACGAGGACTTCGACCTGTCGACGCTGACCTTCAAGGAGCCGCCTCCCACCGTCATCCCGCTTCCTCTCAACAAGGAAGTGGAGAAAAATATCGTGTACTTCACAACGAAGATGCGCAAGCATTTCGTCAAGTGGCTCGAGCGTTCCGGCCGGTATTTCCCGATCATGCGTCCCATTCTGAAGGAAGAAGGGCTGCCCGACGAGATCATCTATCTGACGATGATCGAGAGCGGCGTCAATCCGACGGCCCGTTCCTGGGCGGCGTGTGTGGGACTGTGGCAGTTCCTCAAATCGACCGGCGAAATGTACGGACTGCGTGGAGACTGGCATACCGACGACCGCTGCGACCCGGAGAAGGCAACGCGCGCCGCGGCGCGGCATCTGCGAGACCTTTACAACCGCTTCGGCGACTGGCATCTCGCACTTGCGGCGTACAATGCGGGTGCCGGACGCATTTCCCGGGCCATCAAGAAATCACGGAAGGAAAACCCGACGTTCTGGGACATCGTCGGGTATCTGCCACGCGAGACGCAGAACTATGTGCCGCGTTTCATCGCAACGACCATCGTGGCGCTGGATCCACAGGAATACGATCTGATGGATGTGCCGATGCTCACCCCGCTCGAGTACGATCCGGTCCCCATCGACAAAGCCTATCACATCAAGGATCTCGCCCTGGCGGCAGGCACCACGCCCGAGGAGATTCAGGCGCTGAATCCCACCTTGCTGCAGCCGCAGACCCCGCCGCGTCCGTTTGACCTCCGCGTCCCGAAAGGGAAGCGCGAGACCTTCATGACCAACCTGGGCAACATCGTTGTGCGAAGCAGCACCGAGACCGTGGTGGTCGAATACCGCGTCAAGCGCGGCGACAATCTGTACAAGCTGGCGAAGAAATATAACATCAACGTCGGACAGATCGTGAAGATGAACGAACTGTCCAGCGCGCGTCATCTGCGCGTCGGAGAAATTCTCCGCATCCCGAAGCGCGAGGTCGTGACCAGCACTTCGTACAAGGTGGCCATGGACAACGTGGTCAATCCCGACCAGGAAAACGATCCAGCGCGCCGCACCGTAGGACGACAAAAACTTGTTGTCCCCATCGAGCGCGGCATGACGCTGGGTGGTGTCGCCCACAACTTCGGGGTGACCGTCTCCGACCTGATGACCTGGAACAGCATGGGCAGCGACGAACGCCTGATCGCCGGCCGTACACTCGATGTCTGGGTGCGGCCCGACCAGCCGCTTCCCTCGGGGACGGCGGTTCCGGAAGTCTCTCCGTCACTCGCTTCGCTGAACGCATCGGCAGCGGCAGCGGGCGCCGCGTCAACCGACGCCACGCACGATCGCGGTGTGCAGTCTTCGGCAGCCACCACGCCCGAAGAATACACCGTCCAACGCGGTGAGTCGCTCGCGAGCATCGCCGAGGCCTTCAATCTCACCATCCAGAATCTCGTCGAGTGGAACCGGCTGGAAAACACAAACATCCTGAGCGGCAGCACCCTCAAGCTCAAGCCCGAAGAGACATCCCCCAACGCCACGAAACAGTCCTCCGCCACACAGGAAAAGCCGGGCACACAGGAGAAGCCGGTTGCGCAGGAGAAGCCGGGCACACAGGAGAAGCCGGTTGCGCAGGAGAAGCCGGTTGCGCAGGAGAAGCCGGCAGGAAAGAAGTCCGGCAAGACCGTGACGGTCGCCAGGGATACCGATACAAAGAGCGTGCCGCCGGGCGCCGCTCCGTCTACCCCTGCCGGTGCGCCGGGTAAGGACTCGGTGCATGTCGTCAGCAGGGGAGAAACGCTGTACCGCATCGCGACGATGCATGGCGCAACGGTGGAGCAGCTCATGGAATGGAACGCGCTGCCCGATCCGGGCCTGCGCGTTGGACAGAAGCTCGTTATTAGCCGAAAAGGCTTGACGAACACCGCAACCGCTCAACCCACTGCGACGCAGAAGGGAACGGCGGTCTCGCCGCCCGCACAGGCACAGAGGGAAAAAGCAACACAGGGCTCCGATACTGTGCAGAAACAAGCCGCATTGCCGACAAGCGTCCCAGCAAACGCAACGACGGGCGTTACAACATCTACCCCGGCCACAACAACCACCCCGGC
>JAGTUZ010000270.1 GCA_018224415.1 Bacteroidota bacterium
GCCCGTTCCCGACGGTCTGCCCGTTCCCGACGGTCTGCCCGTTCCCGACGGTCTGCGTGGCGAGGAACCGCCCTTCTTTCCCGATCCCTGCTTTCGTCCACCCTGCGGCGGACCATCTTTTCTCGCTGTCATTACGTCACTTCCTTCTCATCGGTGTCTGAAATATCATCTTCCTCGTCAAATTCGTCTTCCACATCCACATCCTCATCGTCATCTTCACCATCCTCGAATTCCGGTTCCAACTCGTCTCCGGGCGCTGATTCATATTCCTCCTCGCTCTCGCCCTCGCTCTCGCTCTCGCTCTCGAACTCGCCCTCGCTCTCGCTCTCGCTCTCGAACTCGCTGTCGAACTGAACGCGCAATACGGGCGGTCTCCCGCTCTCTCCCTCATCGCCTTTTTCCGCTTTCGTCTGCGCGGTTTCGAATAGCTTCTCCAGTTCCTGCGACGAGACGCGCGTCAGAAGCGCCGCCGCCTCAGGGTCCATCTCGTCAATGGGATTGACTCCCAGCTCCTCCTCGGAAGAGAGCAGGTCCTTGATCTCCCTCGGCTTCGGAAGGTCATTAATACTGCTCAGGCCAAAATGCTTGAGGAAGTTCTTGGTTGTGCCATACAGCAAAGGACGCCCCGGACTGTCCTCGCGGCCGACAATGGAGATGAGGTTTCGTTCGAGCAAGGACTTGACAACGTATTCCGCATTGACGCCGCGGATGCCCTCGATTGCCGGCTTGCTGATCGGCTGTTTGAAGGCAATAATGGCGAGCGTCTCAAGAGCGCTTTGCGTCAGGCGACGGCGGGAGCGCTCGGCAAACAGTCGTCCCACCCATGCGCCGTAGTCCTTCGTCGTCTGGAAGGCGAAGCCCCCCGCAACCTCGACGATGCGGAAGACACGTCCGTTTTCCGTGAACTCGTCGTTGAGCCGGTCGATGGCGCGTTTTACGCGAGTGATTGTCAGACGCCGCGTCTTGCGGCGTCGACGGCCGGGCGCATCCTCAGCCGCGGCCTCACCGTCCTCCTCCGTGTCATTCGGCGCGAGCAGCTCTTTTATCTGCTTGAAGGTCAGCGGTTCGTCGGAAGCGAAAATCAACGCCTCGAGGATGCCACGGAAATCCGCTTCGTCCTCGTCATCCGCTTCCTCGTCGTCTCCTCCGTCCTCCGGCACGGCCGACGCATCCGCAGCGGCGTCATCCGCAGCGGCGTCATCCGCAGCGGCGTCATCCGTCACCGTCTCGCCGGTGTCCGGTATAACGGCAGTATCGGAGACACTGGTCCCGTTGCTATCGGGCTGTGTTTCAGGTGTTTCGTCAGGCTGTATGGAATTCGTCTCGTTCTGCATTGTCCTGGTCCGTGCTGCGTTCGTCCGATGCACTGTGTGGGTCGTCATCGGGTTGAATGGTGGTTTCCGTCACCGCGGGCGTTTCCGCCTCTGAGTCCGCGGCGATGGTTGGCGCGTTCTCTCCGGTCGGGATCTCCGGAGTTGGCGCGTCGCGTCGAATGATGTCGATGTCGTTGAACTGCCCGTACACCTCGACGCGCACGCGGTGGGCGCGGATGAGTTCAAGCAGGGCGATGAAGGTAATGACGACCTGCATTTTTTCCTTCATCTCGCGCATGATCTCGATGAAGTTGAATCGCGCACGGTCGTCGAACCGCTTCATCAGCCAGGCACCCTGTTCCTCGATGCTCCAGGGTACGGCACGCACTTCATGCACGACCTTCTTCGGAATGTTCGTCATCGCCCGTTGGAAGGCCTTGATGAGCTGGAACATGGTGACGTCTTCGAGCAGGTCCTCGTCCTCGGTGACGGCGGCTTTCTTCACATCGTATTTGAACAGCGAGCGGAAGTAGCGTTCGCGCTGGTCGAGTTCGAGTTTCTGCAGTTCCTCGGCCGATTCCTTGAAGCGCTTGTATTCGAGCAGGCGCTGCGTCAGCTCGGCCCGGGGATCGATTTCCTCCTCGCCCTCTTCGGTTTCGGTACGCGGCAGCAGCATGCGCACCTTGACATGCATGAGCGTCGCGGCCATGACGATGAACTCTCCCGCGAGTTCGAGGTCGAGCATCTGCATGACACGGATGTAGGAGAGGAACTCCTGCGTGATGTAGGCGATGGGGATGTTGTAGATGTCCAGCTCGTCGCGGCGGATGAAGAACAGCAGCAGGTCGAGCGGACCCTCGAAATCCGGTATTCTGATTTTGAACCCGCCCACGGTCAACCCAGCTTCATCGACGTGCGCACGGCTTCCATGGTTTCCCCGGCCACCGCGCGGCCGCGTGACTCGCCGTCGCGGAGAATGTCCTCGACAAGGGATGGACGTGCTTCGTACTCTTTCCGCCGTTCGATATGCGGTGCGAGGAATTCGTTGATGCGTGCCGCGCAGCGCTTCTTGCAGTCGACGCAGCCGAGCGCGCCCGATTCACAACCCGCACGTATCTCGCCGGTTTCTTCAGGATTGAATTTTTCGTGATAGGTAAACACCAGGCAGACATCCGGCCGGCCGGGATCGTTGCGCCGCACCTTCAGCGCGTCCGTCGGCGCCTTGCGCAGCTTCTGCTCGACGGTCTCGGGAGCATCGGCGAGCAGGATGGTGTTGTTCATGGATTTCGACATCTTTTTGTCTTTTCCATCGAGTCCGGGGAGACGAGCGAATTTCGTCAGCTTGGGTTCGGGTTCGGGGAAGACCTCGCCCCAGGTGGCGTTGAAACGGCGCGCAATTTCGCGCGTGATTTCGACATGCGAGAGCTGGTCCTCGCCCACCGGCACGAGATCGCCCCGGTAGAGAAGGATGTCGGCCGCCTGCAGTACCGGGTAGCCAAGGTGTCCGTAGGTAATGTTTTCGATCTCGAGATCGCGCACCTGTTCCTTGATCGACGGATTGCGCTCGAGGCGGCTGGTTGTCACGAGCATCGAGAAGATCAGGTGCAGCTCGGTGTGCTCCTTGATCTGCGATTGGCGGAACACCGGGCTCTTCGACGGGTCGATGCCGCCTGCCAGCCAGTCAATCACCATGTCGATGGTATTCTGATACAGGTCGGACGTGTCGAGGCTGGTCGTGAGTGCGTGATAGTCGGCCACGAGGTGGAAGTTGTTGTACGCGTCCTGCAGCGAGACCCAGTTTTCCAGCGCCCCGGTCCAGTGTCCGAGATGCAGCTTACCGGTCGGACGCATCCCGCTCAAAATCGTTTTCTTTTTTGTATCAGTCATGGCGTGTGGTTGTCAGAGGAAGAAACATCCTGTAAAGATAAGAAATGTGGGGGGAGAGATGAAATGCAAAGGCACAGAGGCACAGAGGCACAAAGGCACAGAGGCATCTGGGGGCGGCGCGCACCAACGCGCCGTGGCCAGGTACCGAGGTATCCGTGTCGGAAGGCAGAAGGCGGAAGGCAGAAGGCGGAAGGCAGATGGGAGCCCCGCTCAGCCTCGGGCTGACAGCGCGGGCAGCGGCTTTCTCGATGTCAACTGCCCGCGCTGGTGCGCGGGGGTCCCTTGACCGGGAATTCAGCTGATGAAGAGGTACGGCTTCCAATGCTCGTCCACGGAATGCAGGGAGTGGACGATCAGGGAGACATGCGAAGGACGGTGGGGAACGCTGCGCAGCGTCATGCCGGCGCGCTCGGGAGTGTGGTCACGCTTGCGGTTGTTGCACGAGAGGCAGGCGGTGACCAGGTTTTCCCAGGTATCGCATCCGCCGCGTGCGCGTGGGATGATATGGTCGACGGTGAGCGGCGGCGCGGTGCCGCCACAGTACTGACAGCGATGGCCGTCGCGGCGCAGAATGTTTTTCCGCGACAGCATGATCTGCTTGAAAGGGACGCGCTTGTAATGCGAGAGACGGATGACGCTGGGAAACGGGTAGCATGTGCTGACGGTGCGGATACTGCGCTGCGGATGCTCGATCACAACGTCCGCCTTGTGCAGGTAGAGCAGGATGACGGCCTTCTGTACGCTGCAGACAGTAAGTGGCTCGTAGCTCTGGTTCAATACGAGCACGCGGCCGCGGATCGCTGACGGTTTCCTCTCCGTTTGTTCGAAGACCTTCTCCTGCCTGTGAATCTATCAGGGTAATGTATCGAGCTTCGTGATGAAAGGCAATGCAGTTCGGAAAGGTGGAGAGGTTAGTATGCCGCGCTGGGGGACGACAATCACCTGCGAAGCAGGCGGTGGCGGAGGGCGCGCAGTTCGGCGCGTTCGCCCGGGAGAACGAAGCCGCTGAACCAGAGCGTCGCCGCGAACAGCAGGATGAGCATGAGCTTCCAGACGAGGGGAGGGAGGAGGGAACTGCCCGGGACGAGATACCAGAGCAATGCGGGGATGGCGAGGGCCGTTGCGATGCGTGCGAGGCGGCTTGTTTCGTAGCGGATGGGGTAGATGCGACGGCCGACGACGGCGTAAAATACGGCGATGGTGAAGTACGCGGCGAAGGTGGCGAATGCGGCGCCGTACATCCCCCAGACAGGAATGAGGGCGAAATTGCAGGCGATGTTTACCGCGGCGCCGAGCGTGGTTGCATAGAGGATAAACATGGTTTTTTTCTCTATGTAGACGCCCGCGTTGAGGATCTGTGCGATGCCCGCCCAGACGTAACTGAAGAGAATGATCGGCACGATGCCCAGTCCGCCCCAGTACGCCTCGGGAATGAGAGTCCGGCCCTGCGGAAGGGGAAGGCGCACGATGTCGCCGATGAACAGGGACAGCACGAGCACGATTATCGCACCCGTGAGTGTGAAGTAGGTGAGCACACGGGCGAAGAGGCGCCTGGCGTCCTCCCCCGAAGCAAGCTGCAGGTAGAACGGCTGCCATGCGTAGCGGAACATGGTGACCACGAGCATCATGAAGATGCCGAGCTTGTAGTTGGCGCCGTACTCGGCAGCCGTGGCGTAATCCGTCAGCTTCTGCATGATCGGTTTGTCGATGATCTCGATGAGCATGATGGAGATCGCGCCGGGCAGGGTCGGGAGCCCGAACACCAGGAGTTCGCGCAGCAGCGGGGCCCGCACACGCTCTCGCAGATGCGAAAGGAATACCGGCAGCAGCAGCAGGGTCGTACTCAGCGAGGCGAGGACGCCGGAAACAAAAACGCTTGTCACCGGCCAGCGGAGCACCAGCAGGAAGAGCACGTTGAGTCCGACGTTGATCACGATGCCAACCAGCTTCACCACGGCGAAATAACGCGCGCGGCGTTCCATGCGCAAGGCGGCGAAGGGGATGATGTTGATCGCATCAAGCACCACCATCGCGAGTGCCAACGGCACGATCGCGCCGAGGGCCGCATCGATTTCCAGCAGTGTCAGCGCCTGTGGCTGCAGCAGCAGCAATGCGCCGCCGAGCACGAGGGACGCGCAGGTGATAAATACGATCGACGACGTGAAAATCGCGTTGCGCCGCTGTGGATCCGCGTTGCCGACGAAACGCATGTAGGCGGGCTCGAGTCCGAAAGTGAACGCTGCGTTCAGAAACGCGATGTAGGAGTAGACAACAATCACCACGCCGTAGTCGGCCTTCAGCAGCACGTGCGTGTAGAAGGGCACGAGCAGGAACGTGATGAAGCGACCGAGGACATTGCTGATGCCGTATACCGCCGAGTCGCTGGTGAGCCGTTTGAGCTGCGCTTTCACGTTCGCAATATACGGCACGCTTCGGGGTGTTCCGAGGATGGGGGGAGGGATGGCATTCGCCTCCTCCGCCCGACCCAGGGCTTGCGCCCTGGGCTGGATTGTGTCGCCCCTCCGGGGCTGTCGCTCCTCCCCGCTTTGCGCTGGCGCGTGCATTTCATACATTGAGAGCATGTACCATTGCACTGACCAGCACGAATGAATATTCTGATCACCGGCGGAGCGGGATTTATCGGCTCGAGTATCGCGGAGGCGTACAAGGAACTCGGGCATGAGATTGTGATTGTCGACAACCTGACCACTGGCAGGCTCGAGAACGTACCCAAGGGTGCGGCGTTCTACCAGTTGGACATCCGCGACGAGGGTCTGACCGACATCGTGCAGCAGCATAATATCGACGTGATCAACCACCACGCCGCGCAGATTGACGTGCGTCGCTCGGTGGAGGACCCGCTCTACGATCTATCGGTGAATGTGCTGGGTTCGCTCAATGTGATTGAAGCCGGCCTGCACAACAATGTGAGCCGGATCATCTTTGCCAGTTCCGGCGGTGCCGGGTATGGCGAGCAGGAGTACTTTCCCGCCGACGAGAAACATCCCATCGCGCCGTGTTCCCCCTACGGCATCACAAAAGTAACTGTCGAACGCTATCTCCATTACTACCATCTCGTGCAGAACCTGCAGTACACCGTGTTGCGCTATACCAACGTGTATGGACCACGCCAGAACCCGCACGGCGAGGCGGGAGTGGTCGCGATCTTCTGCGACAAGCTTCTGCGCGGCCAGCAGCCCATCATCAACGGCGACGGCCTGCAGACCCGTGACTATGTGTACGTCGACGACGTCGTGCGCGCGAACGTGCTGGCGCTGGACATGGCAGGAAGCGACACGTTCAACGTCAGTACGGGACTCGAGACGGATGTGAACGCCGTTTTCCGCGTGCTCAACGAGGCACTGGGTTCGCCGGTCGACGAACGCCACGGCGAGGCGAAGCCGGGCGAGCAGCAGCGAAGCGTCTGCACATACGAAAAATTCCGCGAGAGCCACGGCTGGTCGCCAATGATCACCGTCGAGACAGGTTTGCCCCGAACGATGGAGTGGTTCCGCGAACGCTTCGAGGACGAATAAGCCGCTTTCTCTGCCGCTGACACGCCTGGCCATCCCCGCAGTCATCAGGCGATCCGTCCATGCGATTCGGCACCATGTCCGGTATTTCGCTGACGAATTCGCTTCATTCCTGTCCATTTCACTCCTGTGAATCAAACGCACGTGGCGTGAAGTTTATTCACGCGGAATGTGTGATATTACGACACTTTACTGCGATTTGGCGAGCAGAACCCCCTCCTTTCTTTGGCATGATTTTGGTCCATTTTCATCTGTTCGATCTCTCTGGCCCCGACAATCCCCTTCCCAACGACAGAGTTTCACCGCATTGCTGAGCACATCGGAAACAGTCAAGGATCTTGACATCTACGAAGGCCGTCGCCTGCTCCGTGATTTCTATCACGAGCGGCGAGTGAAGAATGCCTTTGAAGTCAAGACCCTTCTGGAGTGCTGGAAGCTTTGCCGACGTGGCACCGAGGTGCGTTTCAACGATGGTCGTCGAGTGCGTTTCGAAACCCATCTTGGCTTCCGCCTCGGCACGCGGCTGTTTCTCGAAGAGATCGTGAGCCGTCATCACTACAATTCCATCCTGGGTCTGGTGTATGTGGGGGCGATGCTGGTACTGGTGGCCGTGGCGCTGTACCTGGCCGGTTCGTCTCTCTGGATTGCGCTCGCGGCATTCCTGCTCGAGGCGCTCTTCCTGCTCATGCTCGCGGTGGTGACGGCCTTCAGTCCATCGGAGGATTCACCCGCGGCCGTCGGCGCACTCGGTGTTTCGGACAATCTGGTTGCATCGATCAACGGGTCGATACAGGAGATGACCAACGCCGTATCGGATCTTTTTCGCCTGATATCCCAGACGGACATCAGGCAGGACGTGCTGCTCACGCGGCTGACGGAGAACCTCGCAAAGATGAATGCGGAGAATGTCCGCAAGCTCGGCGATCGGCTGGAGCAGACCAACGCCCTGCTGCATGAGATCATCGAGAACACACGTCAGCAGAAGGATGCGGGGCCCGGACCGCAGCCGCATGTCCCGGTCAGGGAGGACGAACAATGAACGCACGCGACGTCCGCACGAAGGCCGAGGAGGCCTGAGGCGTGGCAGCGCGGCGTCGAGTCGATATATTTTTCATTCTGTATCTCACGGCGATTGTCGCATTCGTCGTGGTGTCGAAGGAGCGAGACCGGACAGACAAGGAAATGCAGGTACTTAACGAACAGATCGTCCAGACACTCATCCCCGCCGTCCCTCTTCGGACGGAGGGTGACACCCTGCGCTGCTATGTCGACGCCGACAGCAGCGGCATCGTGGTGGGTGCACCGATACCGTTCCGGATGCGGTTGTTCGTCGAAGACATCGCTCCGGAAGACGACGTGACGGTCACCGTGCACAGCGTGCTGTTCGAAGACACGCTCACCGCGCCTGACCTTGTCGCCCTGGGTTCACGCATGGCGGTAGGCGATGTCTCGGACAACATCGTGGCCTTTCCGCTCGCGGCGACCTTCCCCCGCACAGGCATCTATGAGATCAATCTCGGTACGGCGGCCCGCCGCGTGCACGAGGTCGATGATGGTGTGTTCGAGTACCGCGGCCGGCGTTTCGACACGACGCTGATTTCGCGGCAGACCATTCGGAAGGTGGAACGTGCCGTTGCGACGATGATCATCCTTGTCGAAGACACTTCGCGGCTCCAGCCGCGGAACCTGCAGGACCTGCGCATTACAACCGAACGGACCGACATCGCCTCCGCCGTCGGCTTCGAGGAGCACAACTCCCTGTTCGTCAACCTCCCATCGGCCGATCCGGACGTGCGCATCGTGCGCGGCAGCGGGGCGTTGCGTCTCGTTGGGCGTACCGACCGCGAGGCCGAGTATCTCTGGACCGGCACAACCACGTCGATTCCAGACACTGTGATCGTTGAGGCCCGCACGCGGCGGGACGCCGGAGGCAAGGACGTTGCGCAGGCTCGTTTCGCGCTGCACGGCGAGATCCCCTTTCTCTCCGCCCCACGACTTGAAACCGTGTACGCCGGCGAGGAAATCCGATTCGACGTGCGTGTCACCGGCCTCGGCGAAGAGTCTGCCTATCAGTGGAAACTGTACGAGGAAGCAGGGAACAGCGGGCGTCTGATCAAATCGGAGGGTCGAGGGACGCTCGTGACCTATCGCATCCCGAACTCCTATGCAGGAAAGACGCTGCTTGTCGACGCCCGCTACCGCGGCCGCACCTATCGTGTGTATTCCCTTCGTTCCCATGCCGTCGGGGATTCATTTTTTCCGCTTCGCGTGGTCGATCCTCCGACGCGCATCGCGTTCGAACTCCCCGCGCGCGCGCCGGTGACTTCCACGTTCGGCTTCACTGCCTCGCGCTATGCCGACGAGCAATTCCGCGGCGAGCAGCCGGTGGACCGTCTCGCCGACGTGGACGTCGAGGTCCGCGACGAGAGCGGCGCACAGTTCGCTACCGATGTATGGATGGTGCGCAAGGGCGTATTCGAATTCACGATCGCCGACCGCCATCGTACCCGGTTGCGCGGCCAGAGAGTCTTGATCACACTCCGCGCAGGCGACGGCCTGCAGCGCCGGAGCATTGTCCTGTACTGATTGAGGCGGAACGACAAACATGGTCCTCGGATTTGACTTGAATATGATGTTTATGCGAGATTGTAACGATAGTGAATGCACGACCCCAGCCACTATACATTTCTTACCCCGCGAAGGCGGCATCACCCACCGGCGCGGCCCATGCAACGAGCGTTCCATTCGAAGCAACGATCTTTCAAATCGAACCTGTAGATTTCAAATTAACTGTGTCCCGCTCCCGGCGGTGACAGCTCATCCTATGTCTTGTTAGGAGGAAGTCCTTATGAAGAGTAGTGGATTCATTCGCCACCTGGTGCTCGGCGCCCTGATGGTCGCCTTCGTCGCCGCATTCTCCGCGCCTGTCGCCCATGCACAGGAAGGGGAAACCACGATGACGCTCGAGCAGATGAAAATGAAACTGCGTGATGAAGGCCGGAACCTCAGCCAGCTCACGCACGAGGAACTGAAGCTGATCAAGGAAAGCGATGGCGGATACTTCGGCAACATGTTCAACACGCAATTCGTCATGAAGATCGGTATCTCGACCTTCATCATGAACATGGCAGCCATCACGATAATTATCCTCGTCGCCGGGTTCGTTGTCCTCTTTTTCTTCACGCCTGTAGGACTCTTCCTCTTCCGCGGCAGCATGCATGCGTTTGTCGGGGCCATCCTCAAGGCGACGGGGATTTCGAAAAAGTTCGGCGACCATCTCATGACGCACCCCAAGAAGTGGCTGCAGAAAGAGAAAAGCGTGCGTCAGGCCTTCGCGCTGTACATGCACAACGAGTTCATTCCCGAGTACAAAAACAACATCACCGCCATTGCCTTCATCGGCACGGCCTTCCTTATTCTCAACATCGGTCTCCGCGGCGTGAAGTTCATGACCGCCCATGAGCCCGACCTGATCGTGATCGCCATTATCGTCGAGATCACCGTGCTTCTGCTGCTCGGTATGACGACCTGGTACGAGAAGGAAGAGGAAGAGGAAGTCGGCGCCGGCGCGGGATTCCCGAACAAGCAGCTTTCACTCAAGGATGTCGAGAGCAAACTCGATGCCCTCAAGGCCGAACTCGAAGCCACCGTGCGCGGCGAGACCGGTCTCCGTCAGTAAGCAGTTCGCGGATGAAGCCCAACAGTAAGAAGAAGGAGTAAGCACAATGGCGCACAATGCCGATCACTACAAAAAATACCAGGTTTACTTCTTCCTGTATCTGGCTGTGATTTGCGAGCTTCTGATCATCATCGTGGAACGCGATGATGCAGAAGAGCACTTGCTCATGCAGCAACGGATGCTGGAGGAAAAAAACCGGAAAATCATTCTCGAGCTTCTCAAGAACATGCCCGCGGTAGCCGCGGCCGGCGACAACCAGCTGAAGGTCAACGAGGAGCGCAAGTTCACCATCAATGTCAAGGGCCTCGGCGAGAACGACGAGGTCACCACGCCACCCGAGGTAAAGGTGTTCAAGGACGGGACCGAGCTGAACACGCTCAAGTACCCGGAGGACATCCAGGACTCCATCGTGCACGGCGCTACCGGGGAGCGTATGTACCGCTTCACGTGGAAGGCCACGACGGGGCCGGGTACCTACGAACTGTGGGTGCAGGCCGGCACGAACCGCGTCTCGCTCTCGCCCGAGTCGGATGGCGAGGCGAAGATCAAAGTGGGGACGCTCGAATTTTCCCGCAAGGAAATCAGTTCGGCGCTCAATTCAGACCCTGCCTTGAAAGGCACGCCTGTCGAACACTTCATCGAACAGTCGGAGAATCTCAATCCCGACAAGTTCATCGTCGAGGTGGTGTCAGAGGAATATGACCAGTTGCAGATCCAGGCGGATCCGATTGTGACCGCGGTCGGCTTCCCGACGTTCAACGAAATCAAGGTGCGCGGTACCACCGTGGACAAGATTTCCAACATGAACATCGTTGGCGGCGGCATGGCGCTGCGTCCCGACAACCAACGCAATCCCTTCTACAGCCCTGACCCCGAACGGGGCAAGTGGGTCTGGTCGAACACTTTCAACGAAGCCGGCCGGAAATCCGTGACCGTCGACGCGCGCGATAGCCGCGCGGCAGGCGCGAAAAGCGTCTCCCGTCCGATCAACTTCGACGTGATCGTCAAGGAACCGTATCTGAGCCGCCGCAAGCCCAGTGGCGCCTTCGCCGGCGAGATATTCGAGATGTACATCAACGTCGCCGGTCTCGAGGATGTCGGATCCTATGACTATGCAATCGAACTTGACGGGAAAGAGGTCGAGAAGGGCCGCGGCAACGTCATCAAGTACAAGGTACCCGAAGACGCGCTCGGCAAGGCCATGGCGATCAAGTCAACGTATCGCAACCGCGTCTACCAGGTGCTGGTCGATTCCGCATCGACGGCGCTGACAACCTCCGAATTCATGTTCAACGTCACCGCTCCCGTTGACCGGATTGGATCCCAGTCCTTCGCAAACGGTGGCGAATACCCGATCAACAACGTATTCCAGTTTGTCGCGGCCCGCTGCGGCCGGTGCATCGGCGAGAACATCCGCAACATCCAGCCCTCCGACATTCGCGTCGAAGTGGAGTCCGAGGATGGTCAGGATCTTCTGGACGAGCTCCAGGTGATTCCGCGGACCAATCCGAACACCGGATCCGACCAGGGCAGCCTTGTGAAGTTCTGGCTGAAAGGCAAGGTCAGCCGCGACGGCACCGAAGCCACGATCACCGTGCGCTACGGTGCGGTGAACGAACGGTACAACATCATGCTGTACCAGGAATGACCGGGCGTTCGCACGCTCTCATGCGAAGTGGAATATTCAATTCGATAGAGGATACGTTCATGACAAAACATTTTCTTTTCCGTGCCGTTCTTGTCGCGGTGCTCGTCCTGGGATTTCTCCCGCAGCTGCATGCCCAGACCGATCGTGAGGTGAAGGGCAAGCAGACGGATCTCAAGCGGGAATACAACGATGCCAGCGAGAAGAACCAGATCATCAAGTCCGCGGCGGAAGACAAGCCGCGCCCGACCACCGGGCGCAGTCGCAGCAGCGCGACGACGGGGTATGACTATACCCAGGTGAAGGGGTACGCCCTTCGCCAGTTTTACGATCGCATCGACCAGGTTTTCGCCCGGGCCAACGATCTCGGCCTGTTCGACGAGGAGTACCGTGTGGACGGGACCTTCCCCGTGCCCGGCCGTCAGGGCAAGGGCAGTTCGCAGATGCGCAAGGTCGAAGTGTATTACGTCGAGGCGACCCCTGACGAGCAGGAGCTGAACGATATCGAGCCGTACCAGATCATCGAGATCTACGTCGAAAAACTCGAGACTCTGCCGCCGGAGGATACTGGTGGTGAATCCGAGGAAGGCGGTCTGGGCCTCGGTTTCGATGTGAGCGCTTCCGAACCGATTCCCAAGGGCTTCTCGCTCGCCGGCACTGATATGTCGAGTGTCCTTCAACTGGTTGATCAGAACCTCTACGAAGATGTTCTTGCCAAGCGCAGCCAGTCCAATCCGATTCCGCTTCCGGAACGGGGTGAATGGATGCCTGGCAAGGTCGGTCCGTTCATCGTCATGACCCAGCGCGAGCTGGAAACCACCACGAGCCGCTTCCGCGATTTCTGGAACACGCGCGATACGCTCCAGACCGCAGTGATTCCGCCACAGTACGAAGCAGCCGGGCCGCTCTACACCGGGTCCATTCCTGTCTTCTACGACGAAACACAGAAGATCCGCGTGCGCAATCCCGAGCGTACCCAATCGCTGAAAATCACCAGCGCCACGTTCATTGGCGACAACGCCGATCAGTGGGAAGTGCGCACGAAGCTGCCGAAAGTGCTCGCCGGCAAGGGCGAGGTGGACGACAAGGCTGACATCGATTTTGCCTATATCGGCGGATCGAATTACGAAGTCCTTGGCCAACTGCTGATCGACGCAAAAGAAGCCAACGTGCAGCAGACCGTTGAAGTGGTGGCGAACCCGGGCAGGTTCCCCGCGGACTTCCTGGTCCTCGACGCATCACTCGACAAAATCGAACTGCGTTCCCCGGCGCGTTCGGGCTTCGCTCCGAACTGGAAACTGTTCTACACCATGGGCAACGACGAGATCGGTCTGCCTCGCTGGGCGTCTGGCATCTCCTCCCTTGGCATCGGTTACAAGAACCAGATGAGCGTCGGCATCGTGATGCCGATGAACATGATTGCGCCGGATCTGCCGACGCCACTCTCCTACGAGAAAAACCTGTTCTCCTCCCCGAGCGGCTACAATGTCAATTTCGATTTCACCTTCGGCTTCCCCTTCTCCCTGGGCGGCAGTCTGACGGTGATCAACGATTTCGACGGCCAGGACGCCTACAGCCATCTGAGGGTCATGGACTATGATTTCGATCCGCTGAGCGGCGAGGTCAAGGATTACGACAACGACTTCTTCCACATCTCCACGATCGCACAGGTATATTACCCAATCATGTTCAAGGACCATGCGGTCAATCCGACGATCGCATTCCGCCTGAACCTCGGTGGCGGGTATGTGCAGATCATGCGCAACCATCTCATCAATAACGATGACGACTTCACCGGCATGAACGCCTGGACCAAGGCCGGCCGCGAGTTCGACCGCGAGGACATCGGCACGATGGTCACGCTCGAAAAGGAAGATGATCTCTTCGACGTGTACGTGCGCATGTCCTTTATCAACCTGCGTTCCTCCAACCGTTACGGTATGGGCATCCAGTACTTCGCCGGTCGCATGATGACCGATGCCTTCCTTGAACTCACTTCGTGGCTGCGTGTGGAAGCGAAATACTCCTTCCTGCTGCGCGAAAGGGAGATCTGGGAAACCGAAACCAGTTATTTCCTCATCACCCCGCGCCTGCGCATCGGGCTGCCTTCCATCTTCAATTGAGCGGAGGCGGCACCATGAAGAACCACATTGTATCTAGCACGGAACAACACGGCATGCAGATGAAACACAGACTCCTCTCGATTCTCACCGCAGTCCTCCTGGTCGCCTTCGTCGCGCCCGGCGCGTTCGCCCAGACCTCCGGCGATGCGCTGACGAGCGTCGAGCAGATCATGCGATACATGAAGAGCGCCAATTACTCCGAGGACGATCTGCTGCAGCGCATGGCCTGGGGCGACAAGATCGTCAATGAGATGGTGGGGTACCGTCCGTCCGAGGACGACCGGCAAAGCTATCTCCGCTTGCTCGATATCGCGATCGACCATTACAAGTACGAAAACGACCGCCTGCGCGTGCTTCTGCGTGCACTCACAACACTGGATCCGCTGGTGGCGAAGTATTTCCCGCAGTGGATCATCCAGGACGAACCCATGATCCTCGAGGTCATGCGCAAGGTCCGTGACAACCGCGACGACCTGCTCGACGCCGAAGCGGTCGAGATCGCCGAACGCGTGCTCACCGGCAAGGCGCGCATGCGCGTTATCCAGAGCCCGAAAGACGACCAGAACCTGATTGCCATCATCATCGAGAAAGCACGTCCCCACGATGAAGAACGGCTTTCCGCAGGTTTCCTTCCGAACGAGGAAAATCCCGATTTTGACGATTATCGCATCGTCGGCCGTCGCAACCTGAGCGAAATTCTCACGCGGGATCTCTACGATGCGGTCGTCGCGAAACAGGCCTATGCCCATCTTGACGAGACCGGTTCGGTCAAGCCGCAGCCCTACGTTGCCGAGGCAACCATCAGTGTGCCCTTCGGTGGCGGCTTCATGTGGACAATGGACGCAAACGAGCAGACCGAAGGCGTCACATTGCAACCGTCGCGTATCCGGGCAGGTTTCGAGCTGAAGATCGGTAATGACTGGGTCAACCTGCCGTTTCTCTACGGCGCGCAGTGGAACACGCTGTTCGTCTACGAGCCTTCGGGGACCGAACGCATCAAGATCGGTCCGGCCATCCCGTTCTCCTGGGGTGACCAAAGCATCGCGAGCCAGATGCCGATCTTCAAGCCACGCACGCTCAACGGCACCTGGGGCGCGGCGGGTGAATACTACAAGCAGCTTTCCAACATCGCCGGTTCCCCCGGTGTCGACGCCGACGGTATCGGCGCTGCTGCATTTGTGTCCTTCGGTCTGAAAACCCTGGGCAACAAAAAGATCACCAATGTCGATGGCACCATTGTCAACGGCGAGGGTGCCGAGCCTCGACTGTTCCAGCCGACAACGGAAGTGGATGCCGCCCAGTCGCATTTCTATTATCTTGCGAACACGGCCACGGCTTTCTACTGGCGTGATCTCGGCTTCATGCTTGACGGGCTTCGTCTGCACGCAGGTCTCGGCTACCAGAAGGTGGTAGAAGCGCGCCGACGGAACATCATCGACGATGCCGGCACGAATTTCGATGCCGACAGCGTCAGCATCGTCCGTGACCACAGCAAGCTCGACGCCTTTGTGCGCCTGACCTACGATAACGCGGGAAAGACCACATACGGTGTCGCGCTGCAGTATTTCAATGGCGGCATGATGGGTGAGATATACCTCAACATCTTCAGCTGGATGCGCGCGGAAGTCAAGTACTCGCGCATGGTGTTCCGTGACCCCGAGGTCTGGGAACACGAGGAAATGATCGTTCCGGGTCTGCGCTTCGGATTCGCGTTCTAACGCAGCGGACACCGTTCCTTTCATGATTACAAATGCAGGCGGTGGTCTCGTGCCACCGCCTGCATGTGTTTTAAACGCCACCGGTGGTATGCCTGTTTTCTCCTTCACACCCGTCCCCATACTCCTCGTGCTGCTGCTCGGGTTCGTCAACATGGATCCAGGCGGGTCGACGTCGGCGCAACCGGTGCAGGCGTCCGCTCGGGTGTCTACCGACCCGGGGCCGGACAGCCTGCGCAAGCCAACCATTATTTCCGCCCGCAGCACGAAACCCGAAGCAGTGACCGTGTCTATCCGTGCGGTCGACATCAGCCGCTATCCCGAGGTGAGCGTCATCCTTGACGCACGCGATAGCGTCGGCAACCATTTTCCCAGCCTGAAAAAATCCGACATGGTTATCTACCAGGACGCCGCGCCCGTGCGTATCGAATCCCTGGAAAGGATCTCCGCCGACAACAGCTTCCCGGTCGACATCGCCTTCATCATCGACCAGACAGGGAGCATGACACAGGAGGTGTCGGAAGTCAAGGCCAACATCATCGAATTCACACAGCGTCTGGCCTCACGCGGAGTGGACTACCGCCTGGCGCTGCTCACCTTCAGCGATCGCATCGAACGGTACAAGGATTTTACCGAGGACGTGAAAACCTTCATCAGCTGGATCGACGGCGTGAAGATCGGCGGGGGAATGGATGACAACGAGAATGCGCTCGAAGCATTGTTCGAAGCGACCTCCTTCAAGTTCCGTCAGAGTGCCCAGCGGATCTTCATTCTCATCACCGACGCGATGTTCCATCAGAAAGGGGACAAGGGCTACGGGAAGACGGATTTCACCTCCGAGTCGATGACGGATTTCCTGATCAAACAGAACGTCAAGCTCTTTGCCATCACGCCCCCTGCGATCCCGGAATACAAACGCATGACGGAGATGACCCGGGGCAAGCGCTTCAATATCATCGAAGATTTCAGCTCCATCCTCGACGAATTCAGCGAATCCCTCACGAATCTCTATTCCGTGCGCTACCACATCAACGAGGAAGTGCCGCCGGAGAAAATGACGCTGGAGATCCGCAACTCGGCCGACGAGACCGTGCTGCAGGAAGAGGTCACGGTGCTGGATGTGGACAAGAAATTCGTCCTCGATAACATCCTCTTCGACTTCAATCGCGCCACCTTTGACATGGCCTACACCGAGGAACTGCGGAACGTGCTTGCGATGATGCGCAAGTACGAAAACATCCATATCGAGATCCGCGGACATACCGACTTTATCGGAAGTGACGAGTACAACATCGCCCTGTCCGACGCGCGCGCGCGCGCGGTGAAGAAATATCTTGTCGAGCGGGGAGTGGGAACCGATCGCATGACCACACGGGGCATGGGGAAATCGCAGCCGATCGCGCCGAATGATACCGAACTCGGGCGGCGGCTCAATCGCCGGACCGAGGTGGTGATTACGCGAAAATGACGTATACTATGCGCGTTCGTTCCTTCGGGACGCGTTTCACTCTCCCATCACCTTGATGATCAGCCGTTTGCGGCGCTGTCCATCGAACTCAGCGTAGTAGATCTGCTGCCAGGGCCCGAAATCCAGTCGGCCGTCGGTGATGGGTACGATCACCTCGTGATGGACGAGCAGGCTTTTCAGATGTGCGTCGCCATTGGTCTCGCCGGTGCGGTGGTGGCGGTAGTCCTGACGGAACGGTGCGATCGACTCGAGCCATTCGTCGATGTCGGCCAGCAGTCCGTCTTCGGCGTCGTTGACCCATACGCCGGCGGTGATGTGCATGGCCGAGACGAGCACCATGCCCTCGCGGATGCCGCTTTTCCGCAAGGCGGATTCGACGTCGTCGGTGATATTGACGTACTCCCGTTTGCGTTGCGTGTTGAATGTCAGATATTCGGTGTGGAATTTCATGAATACTCTCCTCGTGTGGAATGATCGTAATCCGGTGGAAGGAAGGTGACCGCGATGGGTAGCCCGCCATCGGCACATGATAGGCGCGAAAGCGCTGAAACGCAAGGCACCGAGTCGGTCGAGGCAACACTCGAGCGCGTGACCTGGTCCGCGTCTGACAGCGCCTTTGTTGTCTGCCGCATTCGCGTGGAGGGAGAACTGTTCCCGCTGGTGGCCGTCGGGGAGATGTTGTCCCCGTCACCGGGCGACCGCTACGTGCTTCACGGGAAGTGGGGAGAGCATCCGCGATACGGACGGCAATTCCAGTTTACCTCGTACGAGCTGCAATACCCCGTCACCGCCGAAGGCATCGAGCGCTACCTGTCCTCCGGCCTGATTTCCGGATTGGGAAAAGGAACCGCGCGTCGCATCGTCGAGTTTTTCGGAACGCACACGCTCGAAGTGATGAATACCCGGATCGAAAGCCTGCTCGAGGTCGAGGGGATCGGAATAAAAAAACTCGAGCAGATCCAGCGCGAATGGGAGCGGCAGCGCGGGGTGCAGAACATCATGATATTTCTCAAGGCCCATGATATCAGCAGCGGCTGGGCCGTACGCATTTACCGTTCCTACGGAAATGACGCGATGAAGGTCCTGCATGACAATCCGTACCGGATGATTGAGGACATCGAGGGCATCGGTTTTCTGACCGCCGACAGCATCGCGCGTTCGCTGGGTATCGGTCCGGGCGATGAGCGCCGCGTGGTGGCCGGACTCGGTTTCGCGCTGCGCGAAGCCGCGCGGCGACATGGACACAGCTGCGTGCCGGAGGAGGATTTTCTTCGCCATGCCGCGTCCGTTCTGGAAGTGGAAGCGGACGAGGCCCGGGCCGCGCTTGGACTGGCCGTCGAAACCGGAAGGGTGATGGTGGACGACGGGCATGTGTATCTCCCCGAACTCTGGCACGCCGAGGAAACGGTTGTTGACTCCCTGCGCGTCGCATTCGGCGAGGTGTGGAACGGACTCGACCACCTGCTGCTCGACGACTGGTTGACCGCCGTGGAAGCCGCGCGCAAGGTGCGTTTCAACGCCCAGCAGACGGAGGCCATCCACAAGGCGCTGGCTGGTCCTGTGTGCATTCTCACCGGCGGACCCGGCACGGGCAAAACCACGACACTCACCGGCATACTCGATCTTGCGCGGCGGATGGAGTGGAAAACCGCGATCTGCGCACCGACGGGCCGGGCGGCAAAGCGCATCACGGAGGTGACCGGCCATGAGGCCCGCACTATCCATCGCCTCCTGGAGTTCGATCCCGGAGCAATGGTGTTCCAGCGGAACGAGGACGCGCCTCTCGATGCAAAGCTGCTGGTGGTGGACGAACTATCGATGGTCGACCTTCCCCTCATGGCAGCGCTGCTGCGCGCGCGTCCGCCGGGCTGCCGGATGGTGCTGGCAGGCGATGCCGACCAGCTGCCGCCGGTGGGACCCGGGGCGGTGTTGCGCGACCTGCTCGCCTGCGGGGAGGTAGACAGCGTGGTGCTGCACCTCGTGCTGCGACAGGCGGAAGATTCAACCATCGTGACCAACGCGCATCGCCTGCGTCAGGGGTTCATGCCCGTGTTCGATACGCGCCTGACCGACAGGGGCGAGACGTTCTTTCAGGAAGTCGATAGCGACGAGCATCTCGCGCAGCTCATCCGCGATCTCGTCGCAGAGCGCCTGCCCGCCGAACTCGGCTGCGACGCGAAACGCGACATCCAGGTGCTCTCGCCGATGTACGACGGACAGGCGGGCGTGACGCATCTCAACCACGTGCTGCAGCAGGCGGTCAACGGTGCTTCCCGTGTGGCCTTTCAGCGTGGCGATCGCAGTTTCCGCCGCGGTGACAAGGTCATGCAGGTACGAAACGATTACAGCAAGGACGTGTACAACGGCGACATCGGGTACGTCCGTTCCTACGACGAGGAGGAGAACATGCTCGGCGTGGAGTTCGACGGCCGCGCGGTGTCCTATGCGCCCGAGGAAACCGACGACCTCGTGCTCGCCTACGCCATCACCGTGCACAAGAGCCAGGGCGGGGAATACGACATCGTGATCATGCCCATCAGTCCCCAACATCGCGGCATGCTCCGGCGCAACCTGGTTTACACCGCCATGACGCGCGCGCGGCGCATGATGGTCTTTCTCGGACGGCGCGCCGTGCTTTCCGCCGCCGCGGAAAATCCCCGCGAAACGCCACGCCACGGCCTGCTCGCGCGCAAACTGCGCGATGCGCTGCGGTAGGTTTCTTCGCCTGATCTTCGTACATTTCCTTGTCATTAGCGTTACGCTTTTTCTCTCAGGTGGGATTTGCATGTCAGATCCGGGTGAGAGCAATGTCGATTGAGATGATTCGCAAGAAAAAAACTCCATCTATAGATAAACTCGCTCTCACCCATCCGCAGAAGGCGGCGGTGACCCGCATTCTTACGGCAACAAAGAACAAGTACAAGAAGCTGTTGCACGAGACGCATGAACGCATGCACATCATCGCGGACATGACGAGCAGCCTTGAATTCTGGTTCAACGTCAACGGGAGATTCGAGTACGTCAGTCCTTCGGTGACCGCTGTGCTCGGCTTTGAGCCACGTGATTTCATCGAAGGCGGTCTTCTTCTCGAGAAGCTCGTGCATGAGGACATGCTCGAGCGCTTCCGTGCCGATCGCACGCGTGCCCTGGCGGGCGAATCCGGGACGGACCAGGAATATCGGCTTCACACAAAGGACGGCGACACCCGCTACGTGCTGATGACCTGGAGCCCTGTGCTCACACGCAACGGCAAACACATCGGCGTCCGCATCAGTCTCCGCGACATCTCCGAGTACCGCCGCTGCCAGCATTTCGCCCAGGCCTACGAACAGCTCGCCCTGGCGATCGCCGACGAACTGCCCTACACGGGTGTGTTCTCGCTGACACCGGATCATTTCATCAAAACCTGGAGCGTCACCTGCGCGAAGCTTTTTGGCTGGTCCGGCGAGGAAGCCCTCGGCAGGTCGCTCGGTGATCTGTTCGGCGCAGAGACCGACATACTGCTTGAAGGGCTTGACGCCCTCGAATGCAGCGGTCGCTTCGACACCAACATCCTCCTGCATGCACGTGACCAGAAAGAAATCGGCGTGCGCATCATCGCGCTTTCCCTCTGCGATGTCGAGAAGGTCCTGCATCAGTACACATTTCTTGTTTATCCTCTCACTTGACTACATGAAGAGACAGCACAGCGAGCCTTTGGACATCCCAGCGGAAGACGGGATGATGTTGCGGATGTCGCGGCTCTCTTCGGGACTGCGTCTGGTCACCGAGCAAGTGCCGAACGCGCATTCCCTCGCCATCGGCGTGTGGATCGACACTGGCAGCCGTGACGAGCGTCCGGAGGAAAGCGGCATCTCGCATTTCATCGAGCATTGCGTGTTCAAGGGAACCAAGCGCCGCCGCACCCATCATATCGCTCAGTACCTCGAGAGCGTGGGCGGCTACCTCAACGCGTTCACGACGAAGGACAACACCTGTTACTACGCGCGTGTGCTGCGGCCGCACGCGGATCGGGCGGTACATCTGCTGGCCGACATCGTGCAACATTCCACCTTTCCGGAGCGGGAAGTGGAAAAAGAAAAAATGGTCATCATTGACGAAATCCGCGGTGCGGAGGACGATCCGGAAGACCTGGCCCACGAGCAGTTCGAGGAGCAGCTGTTCGGCCGTCACCCGCTCGGGCAGCCCATCGCGGGTCGGGAGGAGCACGTGCTCTCCTTCGACAGCGCGGTGCTGCACGCCTTCGTGCAGCGGCATTACGTCGCAGAGAACATGGTGATCGCCGCAGCGGGGGCCTTGGACCACGACCGTCTGCACGCGCTCTGTGAACGGGAGTTCGCCGACGTTCCGCACGGTGCCCCGACGCGCCGACGGCGTCCGCGTCAGACCGCTATCCGTCAGGAGATCGTGCGCCGCCCGATACAGCAGGCGCATCTCATCCTTGGTACCGTCGCCCCGGGGTATCACGACGCGCGTCGGCACGCCCTCGCCGTGCTCAACGCCGTGCTGGGGGAGGGCATGAGCTCCCGTCTTTTCCAGCGTGTGCGCGAGCGGCACGGGTATGCCTACAACATCTATTCCTTCCTCTCCATGTTCAACGATGTCTCGACCATCGGCGTGTACGCTGCGGTAGAGCCCGGACGCGTGGACCGCGCCCGTGCGGTCATCATGCGCGAACTCGAGGCGCTCGGGCGCGGCGGCCTGCCGGTACGCGAGCTGAACCGCGCCAAAGAGCAGATCATCGGTGCGATGATGCTCGGGCTCGAAAGCATGAGCAACCGTATGAGCCGTCTGGGCCGCGACGAACTGGTATTCGGACGCGACGTCCCGGTCGGGAGCGTCATCGC
>JAGTUZ010000271.1 GCA_018224415.1 Bacteroidota bacterium
GCTTTCTTCGCCGGTGCTTTCTTCACTGCGGCCTTTTTGGCGGGCGCCTTCTTTGCGGGAGCTTTCTTCGCCGGCGCTTTCTTCACGGCGGCCTTCTTGGCGGGCGCCTTTTTCACGGCAGCCTTCTTTGCCGGCGCTTTCTTCACTGCGGCCTTTTTGGCGGGAGCTTTCTTCGCCGGGGCAGCTTTCTTCGCCGGTGCCTTTTTTGCCGTGGCTTTCGACGTAGCGGCCTTGGCAGATGCGGCCTTCTTCGGCGGTGCTTTTTTCGCGGCAGCTTTCTTTGCCGGCGCTTTCTTCACAGCGGCCTTTTTCGCTGGGGCCTTTTTGGCCGGCGCCTTTTTGGCGGGTGCCTTTGGTGCCATACTGATTCCTCCTTGATGTGAGTGATGGTGAATGTGACAGTGTGCCACAAGCGTGATCAACGATTATCCAGTCGCGGCACGCACAGGTGTGACGCCGCGCATCATGTTTCGGATGACAGACTTCGTTGCCTCAGGGAAGCTGCCGTCCAGTATCCACTGAATATAGTTGCGGTCATTCTTGATAACGGTCTGCAATGCGGAGCCGCGGTATTTACCGAAGGAGAGTACGATGGTATCTCCTTCCCAAACGATCCTCCCGTCATCGTCCACCCAGGAGGGATCCTTCGGGTGCACGGTCGCTTCCAGCGCATCGATGTCCTGCGGAAGATCCGGGTAGCGCTGCAACTGGGCACGGAAGACATCAAGCGTGGCGGCGACATCCGCCATCGCACCGTGCGCGCCGCTGTGTTCGCGGCCACAATAGAATCGCAGGGCCGCACTCAGGTCGCGCGGTTCGCGCATATGGAAGATTGTCTGCACGTCAACGACCCGGCGGCCTTCCGTATCGAAGGACATACCGCAGCGATGAAACTCCTGGAGAAGCAGGGGGAGATCGAAACGACGCACGTTGAAGCCGGAGAGATCGCAGCCCTCAAGAAACGCGACGAGACGTGATGCGATTTGGGCAAACGTCGGAGCAAGTGCGACATCGGCATCGGTGATGCCATGCACATCGGTCGCGGAAGGGGGGATGGGAATTTCGGGATTGAGAAGGTGGTGGAAGTCCTTGATGCTACCCTTTGGCAGGCACTTCACCACTGCGATTTCAATGATGCGATCGCTTTGCGTATTGATGCCGGTGGTTTCGAGATCGAAAAATGCCAGCGGCCGACTCAACGTCAGGTCATGTTGCGTGATCGCAGACATCACCAATGTGCGCGTTCCTCCATTCGTGTCTACACATGCGTGTCGTGATCGGGACGTGTCTGATAAGTGATGTGCGTCTGTTTTTTTTCGAAAGCAATTTACGTAATAATACAAACAACGTAAACAGTTCAGCGTGACACGAAGAAATTTTTCACTGCGTGGAGAGACGAGCATGAGGACATCAACGCGCGAGAGAACCCAACGCAAACGTGCGGCGCTGCCGCCTGGTACGCTGGTGTACGTCGGCGAACTGGCGGAAGGCCCCGCGAGACTGCGTGCCGTGATCTATGACCGTGACAACGTTGAAAAGCGTGTGGTCGCGACGGACCGGATTCCAATGCCCGATCCCGCATCGGTCATGTGGCTGCAGGTGGAGGGTGTGCATGACATCGATACCGTGCAGAACATCGGGGATCTGTACGGCCTTCACATGCTCACGCTGGAGGACATCGTCAACACCGAGCACCGCGCCAAGCTGGAGGAGTACGACGATGCCGTGTTCCTCATTCTCAAGCATCTGCGTCTCAACGCGAACGGCCTGCTCGAGGAGGAGAACATTTCGCTTGTGCTCAAGAAAGACGCCGTCCTCTCCTTCAGCGCGCATCGGCAGGAGATGTTCGACCCCAACCGCGAACGCATCGAAGCAGCCAACGGAAGATTCCGGGCACGCGGAGCCGATTATCTTTTTTATACGTTGGTCGACTCGGTGGTCGACGGGTATGTGTCGATCATCGAATCGTTCGAAGACCGTCTCGAGGAACTCGAAGACGAGGTGCTGCTGCGTCCGACACAAGCCTGCGTGCAGCGCCTGCACACGCTCCGGCGGAGCATGCTGCATTTGCGCAGGGCTGCGCTGCCGCTGCGCGAGTCGGTTACCCAGCTGCTGCGGAACGAAGACGCGCTGCTTGGCAGCGAGGTCGTCCTGTTTCTCCGCGACGTGCATGACCACGTCGCCACCGTGCTCGATTCGATCGATCACGATCGAGAGCTGTTGGGCTCTCTTCTCGAGCTGTACATGACGCATGAAAGCAACAAGATGAACGAGGTGATGAAGGTCCTTACCATCATCGCCACAATCTTCATCCCCCTCACCTTTGTTGCCGGTGTGTACGGGATGAATTTTCGCTACATGCCCGAATTGGAACAGCCATGGAGCTATCCTGCCGTCTTGCTGCTGATGCTCTGCATGACCATTGGTTTGCTGCTGTTCTTCAGGCGGAAGAGGTGGTTTTGAGGTGACTGTTTTCATTCCCCGAAAACCGTATCTTTGTATTGTCACTGCAATCATACCACGGTCAACGCGACGATAGCACCATGCCAAAGAAGAACTATACCAAGACCGGACGCTCATGCCGCGTCACCTTTTACCTCCCTGCCGATGTTGGTGCGGACACCGTTTCGCTCTGCGGGGAATTCAACGACTGGAATCCCAAGACGCATCCGATGGGAAGGAAGAAAGACGGCACGTTCTACACCTCCCTGTATCTCGACGCCGGCGACAGCTACCGCTACCGCTTTTTGCTCGACGGAGAACGCTGGGAAAACGACTGGGAAGCCGAGTCGTATCTGCCCAACGAACACGGTGCCGATGACTCTGTCATCACGGTCTGAGTCGTCTTGTTCTTCTCTGCACGTTTTTCTCCCTACGCAGAAGGCCCGCCAATCGGCGGGCCTTTCTGCGATCTTTCTCTTTCAAACCTGCGTTGACTTGCGTAACCAAATGGGCACGCTCCCCTGATGGTGTCGGTCGTCGATGGTGTCGGTGGCGCCACTGGTCGAAGCAATTGGCGCCCGGTGTCTCACAGCGTGGCCTGACCGGGTTCCCAGTTGCACGGAGTGAGTTCGCCGGTCTGCAACGCCTCGAGCACGCGCAGCGTCTCGGGAATGCTGCGGCCGACATCGTGTCCGTTGACGTTCACCCATTGGATGACGCCGTCGGGATCAACGATAAAGGTGGCGCGAAGATCGACACCGTCTTCCTTCTGCAGGATGCCGAGGGCCGAGGAAAGCTCGCGCTTCACATCAGCCAGCATGGGGAAGGGAAGATCCTGCAAATCAGCGTGGTTGTTGCGCCAGGCGAGATGCACGAAATGCGTGTCGACGCTGACACCGAGCAGCTGCGCGTTGTGGGCCTCGAAATCCGCATTTCGTTTGCCGAACCCGGCGATCTCGGTCGGGCAGACGAAGGTGAAATCCATCGGCCAGAAAAAGACGACGAGCCATTTGCCGGCATAGCTGTCATTGTTCACTTCAGTAAATTCTTTTCCCGCCTCGCGGCTGACACAGGCCTTCAAATGAAAGGCGGGAAACGTGTCTCCAACAGTGAGCATGAAAACGCTCCTCCGATTGAATGATGATGAGTGGTACGGTTGATCTCAGCGGGGTTAAAAACGACGAAGCGGATCTGCTCTGTCCATTAAGCCCGAATATCCCGCAACATCTGTCATCAGGGCAAAGTTCCGCCGGTGGCATGAAGGCGGGGATTTTTCGTGGCCTTGTCCCGAGCAGGAAAAACTGTGTAATTTAATGGCTGTCCATATTGTCAACGAGCCGTGAGGATACCATCATGTCCGAAGCACCCCAGCCTTCCGTTCAGGAATTCGAATACAAGGCGGAGATGAAGCAGCTTCTCCATCTAATCATCCATTCGCTGTACACGCATCCTGAAGTATTTCTGCGTGAACTGATCTCCAACGCCTCCGATGCGCTCAACAAGGTCCGCTTCATGCAGGTGCGCGGACTACCGGTGCATCAGCCCGAGGCGGAGTTGCGCATTACCATTGATATCGACGAGAAGAACCACAATCTGTCTATCGAGGACAGTGGCATCGGCATGTCCCGCGAGGACCTGATCGAACGCATCGGTACGGTCGCGAGCTCCGGGACGCTGGAGTTTCTCAGCCGTTCGAAAGCGGAAGAGCAGACCTTCGACGGCGGCGAACTGATCGGCAAGTTCGGTGTCGGGTTCTATTCGGTGTTCATGGTCACTGACGAGGTGACAATCGAAACCCGTTCGGCTGACCCGGACGGCAAGGGCTGGCGTTGGAAGTCGCAGGGAGAGGGCCGGTTCACCATCGAGGAGATCGAGAAGAAGGACCGCGGCACGCGCATCTTCTTCAAGCTGAAGGAGGATGCCCATGATCTCGCGAGCGACTACCGCGTCAAGGACCTGATCAAGAAATATTCCAACTTCGTCGATTTCCCGATTTTCATCGGCAAGGACCGGGTCAACAGCGTCGCCGCCCTCTGGCAGCGGAAGAAGGAGGACCTCGCGAAAGAAGAACTCGATGAGTTCTACAAGTTCGTTGCCGGAGATTTCCGCGAACCCATGGATTCGCTTTCGCTGCATATTGAAGGGCGCGTCAATTTCAAGGCGCTGGTCTTCGTTCCGTCCGAACCCCCCATCGGATACTTCGATCCCCGTGAGGAAAAGAGCCTGCACCTGTATGTGAACCGGGTATTCATCCAGGATGACTGCAAGGAACTCGTGCCGGAGTATCTGCGCTTCCTGAAGGGCGTCGTTGACACGGAGGATCTGCCGCTGAATGTCTCCCGGGAGGTCACACAATCCAGTCCCGTCACCACCCGAATCAGCGAGATCATCACCGGGCGCGTCCTCGGCATGCTTGAGGACTGGGCGAAGACGGATGCAGGGAAGTACAACGAGTTTTTCCGGCGCTTCGGCAATTATCTCAAACTCGGCATCGGCAGTGATTTCACCCAGCGTGACCGCATCGTCGAGTTACTGCGTTTCGAAACGAGCAAGACGGAAGAAGGCGGCTTCACGTCCTTCCGTGATTATCTTACCGCGATGGGCGAGGAACAAAAGGAGATCTACTACATCACGGGAGAAAGCCGCGCGGCGGTGGAGAAAAATCCGAATCTCGAGTATTTCCGCAAGAACAGCATCGAGGTGATTTTTCTCACCGGTCCGGTGGACCTGTTTACCGTCACGACACTACCCGAATACGACGGCAAGAAGATCGTCTCGATCGAAGCCGCGGATATCGACATAGCGGGCGACAAGGACAAGGACGAGGAAAGCGACACCGCGCTGAAGGGCCGCGAGGCGAAAGACATTCTCGCACGCTGCAAGGAAATCCTCGGTGATCGCGTCGAGGATGTGATCGAGTCGAAGCGGCTAGTCGACAGTGTGGCCACGCTGGTTGTGGGTACTTCGGGAATGGATGCACAGATGGAGCGCATGATGAAGATGATGGACAGCAATTTCACATCGGGAAAGAAAATCCTCGAAGTGAACCTGCGTCACCCGCTGATGAAAAATCTGGCCCGCATCAATGAGGCGGATCATGACGATCCCGTGCTCGCGCAGGCTGTCGAGCAGATGTATGAAGGCGCCTTGCTGATCGAGAGCAATCTGCAGAATCCCGCAGATTTTGTCCGCCGTGCCATGCAGTTCATGGAACAGGCGACGCGCTCCTGATGGTCTCCCGCAAGGAGAGGAGTCAGTGGGCGTGGTGCAGGACCTGACACCGGCAAACGCAGCGGAGGCCGTCCCATCGGGGACGGCCTCCGTACGTTCAGCCTTTTCATTCTGCAAGGTATGTCAGCGCACAACCATTTTTCGGACGGTCACCATGCTGCCGCTGCTCAGGCGGGTCAGATAGATACCCGGCGCAAGCCGGTCCGGACGGAACCGTGCCGCATGCGTGCCGGGGGACACGGCGCCATCAATCAGCGTCGCCACCCGGCGTCCGAGAAGATCGAAAACCTCGAGACGCAGAGGTTGCGGAGAATCGACTCCGGAAAGAGTGTATGGGATGACTGACTCGCCTCCAGGCGCAACAGGATTCGGAATGCTCTGTCCGAGTTCCAGGGAGAATGGCGCGGTGGCTGCAGTGGGACGGATGGTCGTGGCGGTGAGCGCTCGCTCCGTGAACGTGGCGGTGGCTTCTTCACTACAGGCAGTGACCGTCACCTGCAGGACGTGTTCCAACGCGTTCGGATCCGGGCTGCGATACACCACCGTATGTTCGTCGTAGCCCCGTCCCATGAATGTGGCGATCTGCGTGAAGATGGACTGCAGGTCGTTGGCATTCGGAGTCTGGAAATAGGCGCCACCCGTGAGCAGGGCGATCTGCTGCAGTTCGGTGGCGTTGATCGCGGAGCCGAGTCCGATGGTGAACACGCGGAGGTTGTAGGTCTGCGCGAGCTGGATGACATCGGCCGGTGTTCGTGTCGAACTGTTGTCGCCGCCATCGGTGAGCACAACTACGGCGCGCTTGGGATTGACGGCAGCCGACTGAAGCTCGACAAGCCCCTGCCAGATGCCGTCCCACACTGCTGTCGCGCCACTGGCGGGGAGTGCGTCAACCGCGGAATACAGCATCGGTTTGACGGTCGTCATCTGCTGGTACACGGTCACGACCTGCGTGAACCAGAGGACGGTGGCTTCGTCGATCAGGCCGTCCATGAAATCGACGAACGCATGTCCCGCCGCTTTGGCCCCGGCGTTGCCGGATCCCGTCATGCTGCCGCTGGCATCCATCACCACAGCCGAGGAGATCGCGTAGCGGGAGGTCGGAGAGGAACTTTCGACGATGTCGAAATCCTCGACGGGCAGGCCATTATCGGTCACGACGAGCTGGCTGTTGCCGAGCATGTACTGGATTTCATCCGCGCAGCGAACATGCAGGGTGAACTGAACGTCGGTTTTTCCCTGCACGGCATGGATAGTGGTGATGCGCGCGGTGGTCTGCGACAGGGCTGTCGATGCGCACAGCATTACTGCCAGCAGCATGATAACGAGTGGGCGTAGCATATTTAATCTCCTCTGATCGATTGCAGGCGGCACCACGACACCGGTTCACGGACGAATCAGTGTATGGGCTGTTTCCCGGCAGATGCCGTCAATCTGTTCCAGCGTCGGTTGTGAAAAATGTTTTCCTCCAGTCGCCATAACGATGTTCTGGAGAACGGCCTCATGGATTGTCGGTCTGAGCGAAATGGAATACACACTGATATTTGCACTCTGGCCGAGTGTTGTAATCTTCGCCGGTGTGCCCGTGGTACTGGAATTATCCTCACCGTCGGAGAAAAGCAGCACGGCTTTTCGCGCATGCGAACCGCGGGCCTGCAGTTCCAGCATGGCCTTGTAGACGCCGTCCCACATCGCCGAGGCACCGTCTGTGGGTATGGCACCGATCGCCGAGCGAAGCAGGGGCAGTTGCGAAGTGATGCCTTGTGAGAGTGTTGCGGTCTGCGTGTAAAAGACGAGCGCGCCCTCGTCGCGGATGCCATCCATCGAATCGAGCACGGCCAGACAGCCGTTGCGGAATGCGGCCGCCGTCGAAACGGCGATGCTGCCGCTGGCGTCGACAACGAAGGCAATGGAGAACGGGATGCGCTGCAGCGTTGTGTCGGTTCCGGACGTATCGATCGGAAGGATGACAGACACCCCTTCACCGATCAGTTCGGCCTGCGGTATTGAGACGCGGTCGACATATTCGTTGCGCGGCGTGTCGACCGCAAGCGGAGAATCGCAGGCGCCGGACGCAAGAGCGAACAGCGTTGCGAAACAGATGGCTATGACACGTGGGAACCTGTACATGGGTCAGAACTCGAATGTAAGACCGTAGGTCAGTCCAAGCTTGTTCGTCGTGAACCAGTTACGCTGGAAACGGTAGAGAAGCAGGCCACCTTCGGCGCCGACGATCACCGCGATGCGGTCATACGGGCGGAACTTGAGTCCGATCGTGGCCCGTCCGAGTCCACCGAGCTCGAATGCACCGCCGGCCTGCAACTGGACAAACGGGTGCACGTGCGGGAGCAGGGGATCACCTGTAAACTGGTATACCGCCGTCGCCCAGTATGCCAGGGGATTCTGCTCGATCCGCACGTTCAACCCGAGATCGTTGACACCGGAAAAATGCTGGGAAAATGGCTCTCTCCCCCCTTCGATTCCGATCGAGTGATGGTCGTCGAGCGCATACATCAGACCCAGATTCACGTTACGGAACCACGGTTCGCTTTGCGACACCACCGTTGGTGCGGGATCCGAACGCAGCGCGACATTGCGTGCGTAGAGAGTGACACCGTCGGGTTTCGGGATGAGATCGTAGAATTGCACCTGTCCGGCCCTGACCCGCTGCGGCTCAGCGGGTTCTGCAATGGCGGAGGCGAGCACTTCCATGTCACGCGGCGTGATCGTGCGCTCCGCAATCCCGACCGGTGCGATTGCCTGCGCAGGAGCGATTGCCTGCGCAGGAGCGATTGCCTGTGTTGAAGCTTCGGATATCGCAGAGCGGGTGATTGCACCAGAAGTGGGCGCTGCCGCCGATAAGGAGGAATGGGCTGAGCGTGTGACGGAAAGGGGAAGGTCCGGTACGGACGCAGGTTCTTCTATGACAACAACGGAGGAGGGTGAGCTGACAACACGTTCGACGACCCCCTGAGCCGGGTTGGACCCGAACGGGAACAGCCAGAAAAGGAAAAGGGCCGTGGCGAGAATCAGGGCAGCAGCCGCTCCGCCGGATATCAGGCTACGTGCGATCGTCGTTCCACCTGCGGCGGCGGTTGCGCTGGCGCTGGGGATCGTGAAGCCGAGCGTCGCAAAAATCGCGGTGGTTGCGGACGCAGGGGGTGTGTAGGCCTCGATGTCATGCTGGACAGCCTTACGGATCGAGAGATGATCCTGCATTTCGGCTCGAAGTGACGCGTCGCCGGAGAGCTTCTGGAACAGCACTTCTTCCTGTGCGCCTCCGAGTTCTCCGTCCATGAATGCATGAAGCATTCGTGAATCCATGTAGTCATGATGGTTGCTCATCGTCGTCCGTCCTGGCAGCTACTGTACTTTTCGTCGTTCATTGACTGAATTCTTTGATGTATGGGGCGAGAATGTCCCGGATTTTCTGTTTTGCCCGGAAGATCCGGACTTTCACGCTCGACAGGGAGGCACCAACAATCTCTGCGATCTCCGCATAACTCAGCCCCTCGTATTCCCGGAGCACAAACACTTCCCGGTAATCGTCTGGAAGCATGTCAAGCGCTGTGGTGATCAATTCGAGAAACTCTGTTTTTTCGGCCGCCTGGGGGTGTACCGTGGACTGGTAATCCTCGAACTCGACGGTGTGTTTCTTGTTGCGCCGGCAGTTGAGACAGAGATTCCGGGCGATTCTCAGCAGATATCCCGGCACATTGGTCATTTCGCGGCTCTGCTGTGCGCTTTCGTAGAACCTGATGAACGTCTCCTGGTACACGTCCTGGGCTTCGTCGCGCTGTCCGAGAAATCGCAGGCAATACGCAAACACTCGTCCGCCGTATCGGGCGTACAACTCGGTAAAAGCGGCCTCTGCTGTCTCCTTCGTGCCGGAAAGGCGGTAATACAGCTCGGCGTCCGGGATATTATCTGTTTTGTTTCCGGACATTGCGACGGCGATCGAGAGTTCCGGGTATCAGTGATTCATCCGCTGAAACGGTGTTTAACAACGCACAGAGGAATAACACAATAATATAGGGAAGGTTACACCGAAGCGGGAGGGGAAAAGAATGGGAGAACGCAGAAGTTGCCAGGCAACTGTGTGCCCCAGAGAGCCGCGGTTGGAATTCGAGGTCCCGGGCAGAACGCAGAAGTTGCCAGGGAATGGGAAATACAGCCCGGAATCACTATGTTACCGGAAAGATGCTGCTGTTTGCAGTTATGTAACGGAGGTTTTGCATGTATCGACTGCGTATCATTCTGCCCGCGCTCCTTCTGGCCGGGCTGTTTTCATCCTGCGGAACATCGGAGAAAGATCGGATGAGCGAAGAACTCAAGAGCTTCATCGAGGATTTCGAGGCGGAAGTGCTTCCGCTGAATCGTCAGGCGGCAATCGCCTATTTCGACGCCACGATTTCAGGGAAGGAGGAGGATTATACACATGCGGCAGATCTCGAACTGCAGCTGACACGCGTGTTTGCACGCAAGGACGATTTCGAGACGCTCAAGCGCATCCGTGAATCGAATACGGTGACCGAGCCAGGGCTGCGCCGGCAGCTCGACGTGTTGTATGCGTCCTATCTCGAAAAACAGATCGACGAGAAGCGCCTGGAGGAAATGATCCGGCTCCAGAACGAAAATGAAAAGAGATTCGCCACCTTCCGGGCTGTGGTGAATGGAAAGAAACTCACGGACAATGAAATCGAGGAGGTCCTGCGCACGTCGACCAACAGTGCCGAACTCGAGGCCGCCTGGACGGCGAGCAAGGAAATCGGCGACGTCGTCGCGGAAGACATCCTGCGCCTCGTGCGCATGCGCAACGAGGCCGCCCGAGACCTTGGGTTCAACAACTACCACGCGATGAAGCTGGAACTCGACGAACAGGATCCGGAGGAGATCGAAACGTTGTTCGACGAACTCGATCAACTGACAGCCGGTACCTTTGCGGGGTTGAAAGCGGAGATGGATGTCACGCTCGCCAGACGCTGCGGTATCGGTCCTGATGACCTCATGCCGTGGCATTACCAGAACCGCTTCTTCCAGGAAGCGCCGAAGATCTACGATGTCGATCTCGATGTGTTTTACAAGGACAAGGATATCGTCGCGCTGACGACACAGTACTTCGCCGGACTCAGACTGCCGATCGATGACCTTGTCGAGAACAGCGATCTCTTCGAAAAGGAAGGGAAGTACCAGCATGCGTACTGCACGGACATCGACCGCGAAGGAGACGTGCGCGTGGTCTGCAATATCAAGCCCACGTACGGATGGATGAATACAACGCTGCACGAATACGGCCATGCCGTCTATGACAAGTTCAACGAACGCAGCGTGCCGTGGGTGCTGCGTGAACCCGCTCATACCTTCACCACCGAAGCCATCGCCATGCTCTTCGGGCGCCTGGCGAGCAATCCCGCCTGGCTGCAAGAGGTCGCAGGCGTTTCTGCGGAGAAAGTGGATCGCGCGGCGGACGTCATGTTCGAATCGCTCCGACTCGAGCAGCTGGTATTCAGTCGCTGGGCGCAGGTGATGTACCGCTTCGAAAAGGCGATGTACGAAAACCCGGACCAGGATCTCAATGCCCTGTGGTGGCAGCTTGTGGAAAAATACCAGATGATCCGGAAACCGGAGGGACGCAACAAGCCCGACTGGGCGTCGAAAATCCATGTCGCCCTCTATCCCGCCTATTACCACAATTATCTTATGGGCGAACTGCTCGCCTCGCAGCTGCATGCTACCATATGCCGTGACCTGCTGAAATCGGAAAACCCGAAACGCGAATCGTACGCACGCCGTCCCGAAGTCGGGGCCTGGCTCGTCGATCACGTGTTCAAACCCGGGCGCACGATGTTGTGGAACGACATGATCGAAAACGCCACGGGAGAAAAGCTGACCGCGAAATATTATGCCGCGCAGTTTGTGAACTGACTGCTCTGAAACGAAAGAAGACACGCAGGGCGTCCCGCAGGGGATGCCCTGTTTCACATCAGGGGGTTGTCTGCCGGATCCTCCCGTTGGGCGGGCTCGATCAGCGAAGGACGGCGAGCCGGCCCCATCGGACATCATCTCCCATTGCAACACGATAAAAGTATATTCCCGTCCGTAAATCCATCGTCAGGAGCTCGAGCGTGTGTGTGCCCGCAGAAACGGTGCCTTCCGCCACAGTTCGGATCACGCGGCCCATGGCATCATGCAGGGTGACGCGCATGGAAGCGGGTGTGGGGACTTCGAACGCGATTGTCGCCCGGTCCGACGCTGGGTTTGGCCAGGCCGGCAGGAGGCGGTACGCGTGCAACGGCGGTGACGGACGCGTATCGCTGGTTGCATTGTCCTCCACCCACAGCTGCAGACGGGATGGATCATCGCCCCCGAACATGAAGGTGTTGATCGATGGATGGACCGTTCCGAGCACAAAATTTCCAAACGTCGTTGCCTGGTCCGGGAACAGGGCAAGTCCGCCGTTCACCAGAGCCTCGATGACATGTCCGGCCTTGACGGTGTGGAGGATGGAGGTCAGTTCGAAATCGAGCATGCGCTCCACATTGGGATCCGCCGACTGGCGGTGGCCGCGGTTGAGAGGACGGCGTTTCCCGGTGGCGGGATCCACATCGTAAAGCAGGACATTCATCTGGTATTTGTTCCCTGTGGCACGCACACGAATCCGGGCGTTCCCGGGTGGCGGCAGGATGACAACATCTTCCGCCAATGGTGGCGTGCGGAACGACAGTGGCGTCGAGCCGAGCACGTTGATGTATGTGATAAGGCGGTCGCTGCGTGAAGGTGGGGGAGCGAACGA
>JAGTUZ010000272.1 GCA_018224415.1 Bacteroidota bacterium
AACTCGATATTGACGTCCTGCGTGAAGCGCTGCCGGAAAGGCATGTGTACCAGCCGATTCCCCGGCATCCCAACGTGACACGCGACCTTGCGGTCATCGTTCCGCGATCCGTACTCGCCGAACAGATCATCAAGACCGTGCATACGGCCCATCCGCGGCATCTGCGCGCCATTCGCATCGTCGACGTGTTCACCCACGAGTCCCTTGGTCCCGACCGGAAAAGTGTCGCGTTTTCGATGTCCTTCCAGGCGGAGGACCGCACGCTCAAGGACGAGGATGTCACCGCTTCGGTTGATGCCGTTGTCGCTGCGCTCGCGCGTGATTTGCAGGCCGAATTGCGTTCGTAACCGTTTCGTTCCATAAGCCCGGACATGTACATGAACCATCAGGACATCCCCTTGCAGGGCGGGACAATACAGAACGTCATCCAGGCGGCCCTTGGCGGTCTCTGGGAACGGACACAGAAAGCGGTGGAGCTGATCACGAGACTCCGTGACGAAAACGCGACGCTTGCCAATCGCATTGAAGAACTGGAGGCGGCCCAGCGGACGTTCGAAGCCCAGCTGGCCGAGAAGGATAAATTCATCAACACTCTGCAGGAGAACACAGGGATGCCTTCGTCTGTTGACGTTGGCAACGGACTTTTATATCTTTCGGCCGACGAAAGAGAAGCCTTGGAAAGGCAGATCGATGATCTCCACAAGCGCATCACAGCGCATTTGGGGTCATCCAGGTAAACATACAGAAGACGGCGACAATACTTCGGTTGTAGATTTCAATTCGAACACACGAGATTCCTCATGGAAGCCAGGAACATACGCGTCCGAATATACGGAACGGACTACCCCCTGAAGGTGGACGACGAAGAACTGACCTTGCGGGCGGCGGAACGGCTTGACCGGATGATGCACGACCTGCATGCGCAGATTCCCGACCAGCCCCCGACGACGCTCGCAGTTCTTGCGGCGCTGAATGTCACCGAAGAGCTCACCCATGAAACGGAAGACAAGAAACAGCTGACGAGAAACGTAGAACAGGAACTCCGATCCATGTCCCAACTACTCGACGGGATTCTGGACGGAGCATGACAACCCGATAGATAAAGGACCGCACTACAATCCGGTCGCCGGTCACGTTAAAAAGAACCAACACTTTTTACCTGGGAATCTGACTCTTTCCATCAATTGCAGGCCTCGATCCTCGCGATTCATCCGCTTCGGCGGATGACAGTGGAAGCAAACGATGTAAAGGCATTTACCCACTGTGTCTGGATGGGTTCTTTTTACCCACCACCGGTGATCGGGTAGTGCGGTACTTTTTTTATCACGGAGGACATTCACGAATGAACGTAGAACTCTATTGGCTTCTACCAGCCGTGGCGGGCCTTGGCGCCTTCTTCCTCTTCCTCGGTTGGTACGTCGCTTCCCGCGTGAGCCAGAACAAGATTTCCGTCGCCGAGCAACGTGCGCGCGAAATCGCCGAGGCAGCGGGGAAGGAAGCCGAGCATATCAAGAAAGAGAAGCTGCTCGAGGTCAAGGACGAGTGGTTTCGCAAGAAGCAGGAACACGAAAAGGAACTCAATCGCCAGCGCAACAAGATCAGTGCGCGAGAGAAACAGCTGCAGGAGAAAGAAGAAAGCGTCAACGGACGCTTTGAAATTCTCAACAAGAAAGAATCTGTGCTTAAGCAAGGGGAACAACGTATTCAGGAAGCAGAGACCCAGTTGCAGCAGCGCCTCGAACGCATCGACCAGATCGTAGCCGAACAGACCGAACGTCTCGAACGCGTTTCCGGTCTCTCGCGTGACGATGCGAGAACCCTTCTCATTGAAAACATGACCAGCGACGCGAAGCTCCAGGCTGCCCAGCAGCTCAAGGAAATTCGCGACGAAATGAAAACCACGGCAAAGAAGGAGGCGCAGCGCGTCATCCTCCAGGCCATCCAGCGCACGGCATCGGACCACTCCGTTGAAACAACCGTCAGTGTGCTCAACCTGGCGAGCGAGGACATGAAGGGGCGCATCATCGGGCGCGAAGGTCGCAATATCCGCGCGTTCGAAGCTGCCACCGGTATCGACGTCATCGTCGACGACACGCCGGAAGCTGTCATCCTGTCTGGTTTCGATCCGTTCCGCCGCGAAGTCGCCCGCCTCGCGCTGGAGACCCTCATGGCCGACGGCCGCATCCATCCCGCTCGCATCGAGGAAGTCGTCGAAAAAGTCCGCAAGGACCTCGAAGAGGAAATTTTCCGTGTGGGCGAGAACACGCTTCTGGACGTTGGCATCCACAACGTGCACAACGAGATCAAGAAGCTTGTCGGCAAGATGAAATTCCGATCGAGTTACGGACAGAATCTCCTCCAGCATTCGGTGGAAGTCGGCTGGCTCTGCGGTATCATGGCGGCCGAACTCGATCTCGATCCCAAGATCGCCACGCGCGCCGGTCTTTTACACGACATCGGAAAGACGCTCGACCGCAACATTGAAGGACCGCACGCGCTGCTCGGAATGGAACTGGCGAAGAAATTCCGCGAACACCCTATCATCATCAACGCCATCGGCTCGCATCACGACGACATTCCGATGGAGTCTCCATACGCACCCCTGGTGCAAGCGGCAGACGCCATCAGTGGTGCCCGTCCCGGCGCCCGTCGCGAATCCCTCGAGGGCTATGTGAAGCGCCTCGAGAAACTCGAGAACATCGCCACTGGCTTCGAGGGCGTTGCGAAAACCTATGCCATCCAGGCGGGACGTGAGGTCCGCGTCATGGTGGAGCACGACCGCATCGACGATATGCTGGCCGACCAGTTGGCCAACGACATCGCCGAAAAAATCCAGAACGAAATGGAGTATCCCGGACAGATCAAAGTCACGGTGATCCGGGAAAAGCGCTCCATCGCGTACGCAAAGTAAGGAGGCAGACCGAAGCGCATGAGCACGGAAGGACAGAGTCCGCTCCTGATCGGACTGACCGGGAGCATTGGCGCCGGAAAAAGCACGGTTGCCGACATCATTCGGGAATCCCATCCCGTTCTCGACACGGACCGCATCGCGCGCGAACTCATGGAACGCGACGAGGCGGTCCGTGCCGCATTGCTCGATCGCTTCGGCGGACGCGTCTATCTCGATGACAACTCGCTCGACCGCGTGTTCCTGGCCACGGAGGTCTTCGGCGACGAGCGAAACCTGACGGATCTCAACGCTATCGTCCACCCGCCGGTCATCGCGCGGGTGCGGGAGGAGGCAGACGCGTTGCACGCAAATGGCAACCGCGTGGTGTATGTCGAGTCGGCGCTGATCTTCGAAGCCGGCATCGAAGAGGAATTCGATTATACCGTGGCGGTGGTCTGCAATATCGAACGTGCGATCGAACGGGTAATGCACCGGGATGCCGTCGGAAGGGAAGCCGCGGAACGTCGGCTGCGTCATCAGCTGTCGCCGGAAGAAAAATCCGGTCTCTCCGATTTTACCATCCGCAACAACGGTACGCTTGAGGAACTGCGGCGCGCCACGTCTGCCATTGTGCTCATCCTTTCCCGACTCGGAAAACGGTCCGCCTCATGAACACGCTTCGCGAACGCGTCATCCGTCTGCTCCCTCCGCTCACGATTGCGTCAAACCATATCGAAGAAGCTCTCGATACACTTCACAACGCGTTTCATCACATCGGGTTGACGAACTGACTTCAAGCGGATCACATCCTTATGTCACATATCCACGAATCGGACATCCTCGTCATTGGAAGCGGCATCGCCGGGCTGTTCTACACGCTCAAGGTTGCTGACCACTGCCGCGTGGCGTTGGTGACGAAAAAAGAGACCGTCGAGTCCAATACCAATTACGCACAGGGGGGCATTGCCTCGGTGTTCTCGCCGGACGATGATTTCCAGTTGCATATCGAAGACACCCTGCGTGCCGGAGCGGGACTGTGTCACAAAGACATCGTCGAGATCGTGGTCGAGGAAGGTCCTGCGCTGGTGCGGGAACTGTTGGAACTCGGTGTGGACTTCACGGAACGGGATGCCGACCATCTCCATCTCGGTATGGAAGGCGGGCACAGCAGGCATCGCATCGTGCATGCAAAGGATTTCACCGGACGCGAGATCGAGCGTGTGCTCGTCGAGGCGGTGCGCAGACATCCGAACGTACATGTCTATGAGGATCATATCGCCATCGACCTTATCACACAGCACAACCTCCGCGACAAGCCGGGACTCACATCGGAAGGCGTCCGTTGCTGGGGTGCCTATGTGCTCGATAAAACCAGCGATGTGGTCGAGCGCTTTCTCGCACGTTGCACGGTGATCACCGCCGGTGGCTGCGGCCAGGTGTACCTGCACACAACGAATCCGGCAATCGCCACCGGCGATGGGATTGCGATGGCATATCGTGCTGGTGCCCGTGTGGCCAATATGGAGTTCATTCAATTCCATCCGACAACGCTGTATCACCCACAGGCGCGAAGTTTCCTCATTTCGGAGGCCGTACGCGGGCATGGAGCTATCCTGCGCAACCGCGATGGGGATCGTTTCATGGAGAAGTACGACGACCGGCTCGAACTCGCTCCGAGGGACATCGTCGCGCGAGCCATCGATGCCGAGCTGAAACGCAGTGGGGAAGAGTGCGTGTTTCTCGATCTGACCCATCTCGACGGAGAAGAGGTACGCGCGTCATTCCCCAGTATTCACGATAAGTGTCTTGATGTAAACATCGACATCACAACGGATCTCATCCCCGTTGTTCCAGCCGCACATTATACCTGTGGTGGCGTGGTCAGCGATGCACATGGACGAAGCAGCATAACCGCGCTGTACATCGCCGGCGAGAGTGCGATGACCGGTCTCCACGGAGCGAACCGTCTGGCCAGCAACTCCCTGCTCGAAGCGCTCGTCTTTGCCAATCGCGCCGCAGTCTCTTCACTCACGGAACGGTTCGATGATCCTCCCGCGAAGCGTATCGAGGAATGGGACGATTCGGGAACCTACAATACCGAGGAGTGGGTGTTGATCTCCCATAATCGCACAGAGGTCCGGACACTGATGTGGGACTATGTCGGCATTGTGCGCTCTGACCTGCGTCTCCAGCGCGCGAAACGACGCATCAATCTCCTTCAGTCTGAAATAGAGAATTTCTACAAGCGCACACGCGTATCGGAAGAGCTCATCCAGCTCCGGAATCTGACACTGATCGGCCGTCTGATCATCACGTGTGCGGTTTTGCGCAAGGAAAGCCGCGGGCTGCACTATACAACCGACTATCCAGATCCGGATCCTGCCCAGTCGAGCATCGACACGGTGCTCTGCAATCTCGATTCGAAAAAATCATTCATGGGAACGGAATGAGACGATATGCCCGAACAGACTGACAAACAAGTGTTTACTGTCGGACAGCTCACACGACGGATCAAGGGGACGCTCGAGGACCTGTTTGGCACCGTTACCGTCAGCGGAGAAATATCCAATTTTGTGCGGCACAGTTCCGGGCACTGGTATTTCACGTTGAAAGACGCAAGCGCGCAGCTTTCTGCCGTCATGTTCCGCGGCAACGCGATGGGGACGTTTTTCCGGCCCCAGAACGGGATGGAAGTCGTATGTCGCGGACGCATCACCGTCTACGAACCGCGCGGCAATTACCAGATCGTTGTCAGCGACATGCAGCCTCGCGGAGAAGGTGCGCTGCAGATGGCGTTCGAACAGCTCAAGCACCGCCTGCATGCGGAAGGCCTGTTCGACGAATCACGCAAACGTCCTCTTCCGTTGTATCCCGACGTCATCGCCATCGTCACCTCGCCGACGGGAGCCGCCATCCGTGACATGATCAGCGTCATTCGCAGGCGGAACCCAGCCACACGTCTGCTTCTCGTGCCCGTGCCAGTACAGGGGGCGGGGGCAGCAGAACAGATCGCCGAGGCCATTGACCTCTGTAATCGTCACGGTGAAGCCGATCTGATCATTACCGGCAGGGGAGGAGGTTCCATCGAGGATCTCTGGGCATTCAACGAAGAAATTGTCGCCAGGGCCATCGTGCGTTCCGGCATTCCGGTTGTGAGCGCCGTCGGTCACGAGGTCGACTTCACCATCGCCGATTTTGTGGCGGATGTCCGTGCGGCGACGCCATCCGTGGCGGGTGAACTCGTCGTTCGCACGAGGACGGAGATGTTGGAGCAATTGAAGGGCATTGCGTTCAGCGCGGGGAAATTCGTAGATTTCAGGATGCGCGCTCGGAGGCAGCGGCTTGGCTCCCTGCTGGCCGACCGCGCATTTTCACGTCTCGACGGACGTCTGCAGGCAGCATTGCAGTTGCTGGACGACCGCTCCGAGCGCTTGCAACGCGGTGTGGACCGTGTGATGGAACGCCGCGGGCACCAGGTCGGACTCTTGCGGGAAAAACTCGCCGCACACGATCCCGAGCGCTTTTTCAGGCGTGGTGCCGCCCTGCTCTCCGTGGAGGGACAGCCAGTCACCGGGATTGGTCAGCTCCGCGAGGGCGTATCGATCAGCGTCCGGCTGCGCGATGGCGCCGTAACCGCCACCGTCGACCGTCTCGAAAAGCAGCAGGTTAAAGACAACACGCAAACACCGGAACACGCATGAGCAAGAAAATCAGTGCCAGCTACGAAGCCTCGATCGAGCGCCTCAACCGCATCGTGTTGCAGCTCGATACGGAGGAAACTTCTCTCGAGGACAGCATGAAACTGTATGAAGAGGGAATTCAAATCGTCGAAACATGTGTTAAGCAACTGTCAGAAGCCCAGTCTCGCATCAAGGAACTGCGTCTCCGTTCAGACGGCGTGTTCGAGGAACTGGACTTCCACGAGGATTAGTGTTTGCTATGTCAGAATCAGGTATGCCCATGACGGACCATGTCCACTTCCCGCTGCTGGACCGTATCGACGATCCCACGGACCTTCGCAAGCTCGAGCAGAACGATCTCCGGCCGCTGTGTGCCGAAATCCGCGAGTTCCTCATCGATGCTGTCTCGCGTACCGGGGGACATCTCGGTGCCGGGCTCGGCACGGTCGAGTTGGCCGTTGCGCTGCATTACGCGTTCCGGACGCCGGAAGACCGTATTATCTGGGATGTCGGCCATCAGGCGTATCCCCACAAAATCCTTACCGGACGTAAGGACCGCATGCACACCATCCGTCAATTCGGCGGGCTGAGCGGTTTCCTCAAACGCAAGGAAAGCCAGTACGACGTGTTTGGTGCAGGACACGCGACCACCTCCATTTCTGCCGCGCTTGGTGTGGCTGCGGCACGCGATTTCCAAGGAGAGGATTATAAGGTCGTCGCAGTGATCGGCGACGGTTCGATGACGGGCGGCATGGCCTATGAAGCGATGAACAATTGCGGACTTCTGAAGAAAAACATGATTGTCGTTCTCAACGACAACAACATGTCCATCTCCCAGAATGTCTGGGCCCTCTCGAATTATTTCAACGAGCTGATCGCATCGCCGACCTATAATCGTTTTCGTGCCAACGTCTGGGATCTCGCCGGCAAATTCGATGAACTCGGCGACCGTTTCCGCAGCATCGCATCGCGGCTTGAGGGTGGTATCAAGTCCGTGGTCACTCCCGGCATGCTTTTCGAGGCGCTGGGTTTTCGTTACTTCGGTCCGATCAACGGGCACAACGTCATCAGCCTCGTGAAGATATTTCAGGAGGTGCAGAGCTGGAACGGCCCGATTCTCGTGCATGTCGTGACCCAAAAGGGCAAGGGTTACGCCCCCGCCGAGAGCGACGGCATGAACCTGCACGGCGTGACGCCATTCGACAAGATTACTGGAAAGTCGCCAAAGAAGGCCGAGACCGCCAAGAGCTACACTGCCATTTTCGCCGATGCGCTCATCGAGATCATCAAGCAGCGTGAGAACGTGGTCGGAATCACCGCGGCGATGGCTTCCGGCACCGGACTCGACAAGCTGCAGCAGGAAGTCCCTGACAAGTATTTCGACGTCGGCATCGCCGAGCAGCATGCGGTCACATTTGCAGCGGGAATGGCTGTCGAGGGGTATATCCCCGTCGCCGCCATTTATTCGACATTCCTGCAGCGCGCCTTCGACCAGATCATTCACGATGTCGCGACGCAGGGACTGCACGTGGTCTTCGCCATAGACCGAGGCGGACTCGTCGGTGCCGACGGTCCGACACATCACGGCGCGTATGATCTGGGTTATCTCCGCATGATTCCAGGCATGGTGATCATGGCTCCGTCAGACGAGCAGGAGCTGCGAGACATGCTGCACACTGCCGTGGAGTACCGGAAGGGACCCATCGCCCTGCGCTATCCCAGAGGCAACGCCATCGGTGTGCCGATGCGCAAGGAATTCCAGGAAATCGAAATCGGCAAGGGCATATCCCTGCGGGACGGAGAGGACATCGCCATCCTCGCCGTGGGAAATATGGTGCAGAACGCACTCAAGGCCGCAGTATTGCTCGCGAATAGTGGGATACAGGCGACGGTTGTGAACATGCGTTTCGTCAAGCCGCTCGATATGGAACTGCTCGACACGATTTTCGCGCAGTTTCGCCAGGTACTCACTGTTGAGGACAACAGCGTGCGGGGCGGATTCGGCAGCGGCGTCGCAGAGTATCTTGCGGCGTCACGTGCGCCGGGAGTGACGCTGCAGATTCATGGCATTCCCGATGAATTCATCGATCATGGCACACAGGAAGAGCTGCATCGCAGCATCAACCTCGATCCGCTCGGAATCGCTCGCACAGCTGCCGCCATGTGCGGAGTGGAATTGACCGCCTCCATGGAGAAAAGCGCGTGAACCGGACCCCTGGACCGCGTACCCGGCATGAGCAATTTGGTCATTCCGGAATCGTGCGTCCTTTCCCTGCGTCCATCCTGTTTCTCTTTGCAATATTCATAACCGTATCTTCAACCGCGCAGCCGCGCCCCGAAGTCGCACTGCCGGCGGACAGCTCTCGTGTGGTCGCGGAGGGGGTGAGATATTCCCATAGCTATGTCTCGAAGTCACGACTCTCCGTCCACTGGCTGACAATCGATCTCAACAACCCGCGGGTCGGTGTGCGGGTAGGGAAGGGGCTCGACCATATCAGCGGACTCGAGCGGACGCACAGCATCCTGCACCGCTACGACAGCCTCCAACCCGATATTCGAGCCATCGGTGGCACAAACGCCAATTTCTGGAAAGCCGGTACGTTGCATCCCATGGGTCCGACCGTGAGCGACGGGGAGTTGCTCATCGCAGACAAGTACAGGAACTGGTCCTCCATCGCGATCGGGGAGTCCGGTGCTGTGCGTATTGATACCTTCGACATGGACGTATCCATCCGGACGCGTCTCGGCGACATTCCCATCGTGCGTCTCAACAGACGTGTGGATTCCGCGGAAGTCGTATTGTATACCGGTTTCTTCGGGACGTCCGTCCCGTTCATCGATACCACCGGCATCCGCGAGGCATCGCGCGACACGATCACCGACGAAACCGAGGCAGCGATCGACACGATCATCCTGGCATTGATGGATTCGGTGTGGAGCCTCAGTCCGGAGAGCGGAACGCTCAAGCTTCAGTTCCGCTTCTTGCAGCCGAATCGCGTTAACGCGGACGTGAAATGTGTCGTCACCGCGCTCGACACCGGCTTCGTCACCATTCCGGAAAATGGGGGCGTGATCTCCTTTGGGCGCGGCTCCTTTCCGATGTTCTCCGGCCTGTTCGTCGGCGACCATTTCGTTCTTTCGAGCCGGCTTTCACCGGCCTTCCCACAGCCGGTGCTGCAGATGACAGGAGGGACGCCGCGCATCGTGCGGGACGGAAAGGTGAGTGTGGAGTGGGTGGAGGAGGGACTGACCAAAATCCGCTTTGTCAACGGTCACTACGGCCGCAGTGCGGTCGGGATCTCACGCGGAGGCGATACGCTGATCATGATGACCGTCGAACCATACAATCGCCGCGCACGCACGCGTGGTGCCACGCTCGAAACGCTGGGACGTCTCATGCTCGCCCGCGGCGCGTGGCATGCGATGAATCTCGACGGTGGCAGTTCCGCCACCATGGTCCTCGAAGGCGAGACTCCCGTCCCGCGTGGAGGAAACCGGGGCAGTCGAAAGATTTCCACGACCCTGATGGTCTACGAACGAACGGGCACTGACACCGGACACGAGCTACTCCCTCTACACGAGGCGCTCCCTGTGCACAAGGTACACGAGGCGCTCCCTACAAGCGGAAAAAAGAAGAGCCTCGAATGAAGGACAGTCAGTACATGCTGAAATGCCTGCAACTCGCCGAGCGGGGCCGCGGGAAGGTCGAGCCGAATCCGATGGTCGGTGCGGTGCTTGTTGCCGGCGGCCGCATTGTCGGAAAAGGCTGGCATCGCGGATTCGGTGGTCCCCATGCGGAAGTGGAAGCGATCAGGGATGCCGGCGGACAGGCGCGGGACGCCACGATGTACGTTTCTCTCGAGCCCTGCAACCATTACGGCAAGACGCCGCCCTGCACGCAGGCGATTTTTGATGCGGGCATACGGAAAGTGGTCATCGGCATGCCCGACCCGAATCCCGACGTTGCGGGCAATGGCGCGAAGCGTCTGCGCGACGCAGGTCTCACCGTGGTGGAAGACGTCGAACGCGAGCGCTGCGAGGCACTGAACGAAGTATTTGTCGTCAACATCACGCAACAGCGCCCGTTTGTGCTGCTCAAGGTCGCGCAGACCCTCGATGGATTTATCGCCGCGTCGAAGGGCACCTCGCATTGGATCACATCCGAGGCCTCGCGCACAGAGGTCCACCGGCTCCGCACGATGTACGACGCCGTGCTCGTCGGGGCAGAAACACTTCGCAAGGACAATCCGTCCTTGAACGTCCGCCATGTCGAAGGTCCCGCACCCAGGCGCATCGTGCTGACGCGATCCTGGAAGCTTCCAACATCCGCAGCCGTGCTGAGCGACGGCGACGCCACACGCAGCATCATTGTGACCTCGCGCAAGGCCGCACGCGCCCATGCACAAGAGATCGCGCGGCTGCGCGCCCGCGGTATGTCCGTGCTTGAGGTCACCACAGACACGCAGGAGTATGCGTCGCTTACTTCCGCGTTACAGATCCTGTACTCCGATTATTCGATACGATCCATTCTTGTCGAGGGCGGTGCCGAAGTGTTCTCGACCTTCCTCCGGGCACGTCTCGTCGACCGTCTCGATGTATTTACCGCCCCAAAGCTCATCGGCCAGGGAAACGGCGCGTTTTCCGGCCTGCGCCCTCTGCACCTCGCCGACGCCTTCCGTTTCCGCATCGAAGACGTCATGAAGATGGGGACCGACGTGTACACGATATTACGGCCGGAGAAGGAGAACTGAACAATGTTCACCGGAATTATTGAGGAAACCGGCGCTGTGCGATCCGTGATGCGCCTGGGCAATGGCCGCCGTTTCGAGATCGCCGCTTCCGCCGTACTTCAGGGTGTGGACGAAGGCGACAGCATCGCCGTCAACGGTGCCTGCCTTACCGTCACGTCCTTCACACGCGAGAGCTTTGCCGTCGATGCCGTGGAGGAAACGATCAAGAAGACGACGTTGGGCGCACTGGTCTCCGCTTCGGAAGTCAATCTCGAACGCGCCCTGCGCGCCGACGGAAAACTCGGTGGACATTTCGTACAGGGACATGTGGATTTCACCGCGGAAATTCTCGGGATAGAGCGACGCGCGGAGAGCTGGATGGTATCGATTTCATTCCCGACGGAGGCGGCGGCGAACATCATACCCATCGGCAGCATCGCCATCGACGGCGTGAGTCTGACTGTTGCGGAAAAAACGTCCGACGCCTTCCGCGTCTCCGTCATTCCACACACGTGGGAGCATACGCTGTTCCATCGCTACGCACGCGGCACAAAGGTGAATATCGAGCTGGACATGATCGGAAAGTACGTACTGAATTATCTACGGGAGAGCGG
>JAGTUZ010000273.1 GCA_018224415.1 Bacteroidota bacterium
CTGTCTGTATTTTCGGGACCTCGACTGTCTCTGGAACCTGGACCATCGCTGGTACCTGGACCATGGCTAGAGCCTGGACCATCGCTGGTACCTGGACCATGGCTAGAGCCTGGACCATGGCTGGAACCTGGACCATCGCTGGTACCTGGACCATGGCTGGGGCCTGGAGGGCCCGTGATGCTGGCGGACAGTCTCGAGCACGCCGGACTGGCGGAAGCGCTCGGAAGGATTTTCTCGCAGGAGAAAATCGCAACCATTCTATCAAAACTCCCGCCGAAGTGCAAAATCTTCGGTTATGATATCGGAGATTATTCCGACGACGACGGCATGGACGTTGCCCTCTCCCTGATGCGCGACGGGGCACCACGCCGCACGTTGGAGGTACTGTTCTTTCTCAACGAGGGAGCGGGCTTCCGGCTGCTGCGTTCGCTCGAGCGGCGCTACATTCTCGAACCCATCGAAGTGGGCTTTTCCATTGATCAGGGCGTCTGTTACGTGACTGAAAAAACAGGAGAATTCGCCTGGCGCATCACCGGATACTCTGCTGCGGGCGGGACGTTCCGTCGCAGTTCGGAGTGGACCACCGACCGCATGTTTGTCGGCAAGCGGACAACCAATGTCGGCTACGAGCGCTCCTACTCCTACGAATCCCTGCTTGCGGAGGAGCATTATTATGGTGCGAACAGTGGGAAGACCTTCATCCGCCAAAAGTATTATGATCTCCCCGTGTACCCGACGGAACTCAGTCTGCCTGACGAAATGACGGACACGATCGGCGATTCCACGGCACTGATGATCACGCGGGGAGGAAGCAGCTGGCACGGACCGGACGACTGCAGCCTCTTCGTCCGTGCGCGCTACGATACGGGCAGCGTGCTGCTGCGCGTGCGTGTGCACGACGACCGGCTGCTTTATCATGCGGCGGCGGATTCTGCCGATCATCTTGATCTCGATTTCGATTTGAGCGGAAGAAACCGCATTCGCCCGGACGGCACGCTGCAGCGATACGCTGACGACACACAATTCGGTATCCGCCTGTTCATGGGCGACGGAGGGACGCGGACACCTGTCGTGACGATTCGTGAGGGAGCCCTGGCAGAACGGTACGGTCATGAGATTACTGTCACGCATGTCCAGGTAAAAGGGGAGTACCAGACCTATGAGTTCATCGTCCGCCTGCCGCTTCCGATGTTCACGAGCGGTGGCGGCCTGCGGTCGGCCGGTTTCGCCTGCAGCTATCACGACGTCGACCATCCGCAGAATCTGCGCTGGGTTTCCGTTGTGTCGACGGCGCGGGAATACCGCGAGAACCAGCCCCAGACCTACGGTCGCCTGCACTTCGCCGAGCACCCGGCCGGTGACAGCGAATGGGAAAACCTGCGCGTGACTCGCCTCTCCGAACGGCTGCGGCGCGCGGCCCTCATCCCGTAGCCGCGTTGTGCCCGACCATCTTTCGCGTCCCGTTTCCTGCCTTGCAAGAGGCAGGGAAATCGTGTAACTTTTTGTTTCGTATCAATCACACATTCTGGCGATGACCGGTTTCGTATTCACGTTTTCCCTGTTCTGCACGGCACTGCTTCAAAGTGATGCAGCCATGCTGGCCCATGTCGAGCTTGTGCCCGTGCGGCAGATCATCGACGCCGTGCTCCCCGATGCCCGTCCTCGTCCCATGTTCGCCGGCGGCCACACCGTCGTGCCCCCGCTTTCGCGTACACCCTCCCCGACAGCCCTGGCGGTGCTCCCTTCCACGCGCCGCATCGATGGAATCACCGGAGCGGCACCCATGCCGCTGCGCTTCCTGCATGCGCGACAGATACGCGCGCCGGCGGTCCGCTCGACGCACTGACACGTCGAACCGGACAATCCATCACCAACAGCACACAGGAACACCATCACATGATGAACATATTCAGTCGTCTTTTCGGCGGCGGAAAGCACGAGCGTGACCTCAAGGAGGTCCTGCCGATCGTGGACAAGATCAACGAGTATTGCGAAACGCTGCAGCCCCTCACCGACGACGAACTCCGCGCCCGCACGCAGAGCTTTCGCGAACGGATCAAGGAGGAGACGCAGGAAATAGAGGACGAGATCGCACAGATCCAGCAGGAACTGCGCGAAGACCATGAGGGTCTCGACCGCGACGGACTGCACGACCGCATGAAAGATCTGCGTGACGAGATGAAGGAAACCATCGAGGAGGTGCTCGACGACATCCTCCCGGAGGCGTTTGCCGTGATCAAGGACACCTGCCGTCGTCTCGTGGGGCATGAATACATGGTTGTCGATAACAAGGTGACCTGGGATATGGTGCCCTTCGACGTGCAGCTCATCGGCGGATACGCAATCCACAAGGGGAATATCGCGGAGATGGCAACAGGCGAGGGCAAGACGCTTGTGGCCACGCTGCCGGTCTTTCTCAACGCCCTGCCGGGGAAGGGTGTGCATCTCGTCACGGTCAACGACTATCTCGCCCGCCGCGACAGCGAATGGATGTCGCCGGTATACCAGTTCCACGGCCTGACGGTTGGCTGCATCCAGAATGACATGGGACCGCAGCAGCGACGGGATATCTACAATCGCGACATCACCTACGGCACCAACAATGAATTCGGTTTCGACTACCTGCGCGACAACATGGTCATCGATCCGATCGAGATGGTGCAGCGCCAACACAATTACGCCATCGTCGATGAGGTCGACTCCGTTCTGATCGACGAGGCCCGCACGCCTCTGATCATCAGCGGTCCCGTGGGCGACACCGACCACAAGTTCGATGAACTGAAACCTCGCGTCGAGCGTCTGGTGAACACGCAGAACGCCTTCGTTGCAAAAATCCTCGCCGAGGCCGAGCGCCTGATCAAGGATGGCAATCGCGATGAGGCGGGCGTCCTGATCTACCGTGCCCAGCGGGGTCTTCCGAAGAACAAGCGTCTCCTGAAAATCCTCAGCGACCCGGAAAACGAGACGCTGATGCATAAAACGGAGAACATCTACCGCGCCGACAACGCGCGGCGCATGCCCGAGGTCATCGACGAATTGTATTTTTCTCTCGACGAGAAAACGTATGTGGTCGATCTCACCGAGAAGGGTCGGGAATTCCTGGCCCCGTCCAAGGAGGATATCGATTTCTTTGTGCTTCCTGACATCGCTTCGGAACTGAGCGCGCTGGAAGGACAAGGCCTTGACGAGAAAGAGCTGCAGAAGGAAAAGGACAAGCTGCAGAAAATCTATGCCGAGCGCAGCGATCGCATCCATACGGTGCATCAGCTGCTGAAGGCCTGGTGCCTGTACGAGAAGGACGTCGAGTACGTGGTGCAGGACGGCAAGATCATGATCGTCGATACGTTCACCGGTCGCATCCTGCCGGGACGCCGCTATTCCGAGGGTTTGCATCAGGCGCTCGAGGCCAAGGAAAATGTGAAGGTCGAAGGGGACACGCAGACGCTGGCCACCATCACCTTGCAGAACTATTTCCGCCAGTACAAGAAGCTCGCAGGCATGACCGGCACCGCAGAGACGGAGGCAGGTGAATTCTTCGAGATCTACAAGCTGGACGTGATTGTCATTCCGACGAACCAGCCGATCACACGCGATGACCAGGAAGACCACATCTACAAGACGAAACGCGAAAAGTACAATGCGGTGATCGACTACATCGAGGAAAATCGCGAAAACCGCCAGCCCACGCTGGTCGGTACCACCAACGTCGAAGTGTCGGAAACGCTTTCGCGCATGCTCAAACGCCGGGGCGTACCGCACAACGTGCTCAACGCGAAGCAGCATCGCCGCGAGGCGGAAATCGTCGCCAACGCCGGTCTGCCCGGTGCGGTGACCATCGCAACCAACATGGCCGGACGCGGAACTGATATCAAGCTCGGCCCGGGAGTGAAGGATGCCGGCGGTCTCGTCATCATCGGTACGGAACGGCATGAGGCACGCCGCATTGACCGGCAGCTGCGCGGCCGCGCCGGCCGACAGGGCGACCCCGGCGTGACGCGATTCTATCTCTCGCTTGAAGACGACCTGATGCGTCTTTTCAAGTCCGATCGCATCGCTTCCGTCATGACACGCCTCGGCGTGGAGGAAGGCGAAGTGATCAAACACGCGATGATCACCAAGTCGGTCGAGCGCGCCCAGAAGAAGGTCGAGGAAAACAACTTCGGCATCCGCAAGCGTCTGCTCGAGTATGACAACGTCATGAACCAGCAGCGCACCGTCATTTACGCCCGCCGTAAGCAGGCGCTGATCGGCGAGAATCTCAAGGACGAAATCTATGAGATGCTTGACCAGTATGCCGAAGACGTTTCCGCGCAGTACTGGCAGGCTGGCGACCTCGACGGACTGCGCGAGGAGATGCGTCGCAATCTCGTGATCGATCTCGATCTCGACCCCGAGCGCATCAGCATTTCCGGTGCGCCGGAGCTGAAGGAGCAGATCGTCAACAACGCCATGGATTTCCTTCGCCGCAAGGAAGGTGATCTCGGACAGGAACTCATGCAGCAGCTGATGCGCATGGCCATCCTGCAGGTCATCGACATGCGTTGGAAGGAACACCTGCGCGAGATGGATGACCTGAAGGAAGGCATCCACATGCGTGCGTACGGACAAAAGGATCCGGTAATCGAATACAAGCGCGAGGCCTTCGACATGTTTGTGCAGATGCTCGGCATGATCAACCGTGAGGTGCTCGGCATGGTGTTCCGGCTCTATCCTGTGCGCGAGGAATTGCCGCAGCGTCCCAAGGGACCCCGTGTTTCGGATATGGTGACCAGCCACCAGTCCTCGGAAGGCATGGGATTCCACGGTAACCAGCAGGCCATCCCCGGCGCGGAGGCGCCAGCGGAGGCCACGGCGGGGAAACAGCAGCCTATCCGCGTCGAGAAGGCGCCTGGCCGCAACGATCCCTGTCCCTGCGGCAGCGGAAAGAAATACAAGCACTGCCACGGAGCGTCGTAACCGGACTGTCGGCAGCTGCGGACGACAAATGTTCCCATTCGACGGAGGTGCGTGACGGCGGAAGAGAAACGACACACGGTCGCCTGTCCTTCCTGCGGTGCGGAGAATTTTGTTCTTCAACTGCGCTGCGAGACCTGTGGTGGGTACGTCCGGGACCGCGTTCCCGCGCTCAACCTGTTCGCGACGCTGTGGGGAATGCTCGAGTCACCGGGCGCCACCATATTACGTGTCAGCAAGAGCGAACAGAAGAATTACACGCACCTGCTGTTCGCGTTCTGCGGACCACTGTTATTCGCTGCGGCACTGTTTGCCGCCCGCATTGGTGACACGACCATGCCGTTCGGCATCCTCGTGCTGGGCATCGCCGTCGGTGGTCCAGTGGCGGGACTTCTGCTGCTGCCGCTGTCGGCGTTCTGGCTCCGACTGCTGCTGCGCCTGATACACGGCATCCGTCTGCGCTATCGCGACGCGGCTGCCTTCCTCGCGTGGAGCCTGACGCCGCTCATGTGGGCATCGGCACTGTTGCTTCCGTTGATGCTGGGTGTGTTCGGGATTCTGCTGTTCTCGACAAATCCGCCGCCCTGGGATGTGCTGCCGCTCCCGTTCTGGTCTCTTGGAACGTTGACCGTGCTGTCGCTTCCCTGGAGTATGCTGCTGCTCCCGCTCGGCTTTCGCGTGTATGGTCCGAGGTACGGTCAGCTGTTTGCTTCGCTGTTGTTGTTCTGGCTGCTGCCGGCCGCGGCACTGGTGGCCGCGGCACTGCTTCTGCGGCACCTTGTCTGAAGCGCAACATGCCGTCAGGCCGCAACATGCCGTCAGGCCGCAACATGCCGTCAGACCGCAACATGCCGTCAGACGAAGATGCGTCCTGCTTATTTGATATTCTTGCAATCCGGAGAATCGCATGCCGTTCCCTGTCGAAATCCTCACGCGTCTCGCCCATGGCCTGATCGTGTCCTGCCACATTGATGAAGAAGACGAGGTGGGCGGAATCGACCTGCTCGTCTACTTCGCGAGGGCGGCCGAGCGCGGAGGCGCCGCGGGCCTGCGTGTGGAGGGCGTCGAACACGTCCGTCGACTGCGCCCCTTCACGCAATTGCCGATCATCGGCTTCGTGAAAGGGCAGTTCGAGGACGGTTCGCCGCTCATCACTCCGACCGAGGATGACGCGCGTGCCCTGCTTTCGGCGGGCGCCGATATCGTTGCGGTGGACGGCACCAAGCGCAAGCGTGCCGACGGGACGGACGGTTTCCTGTTTTTCGAACACCTGCGCAAGCGTCTTACCGCACCGCTCTGGGCTGACGTGGCGACCTTTCGTGAGGGGGTCAGGGCGGCGGAAAGCGGGGCGGACGCCGTTGCAACGACACTGGCCGGGTACACCCCCGGCACGGCAGCGAAGGATTACCGTACTCCGGATTTCAACCTTATTCAAGAACTGTCCTCTGCGCTCACCATTCCGGTAATTGCCGAGGGACGCATCTGGGAACCCGATGCGGCTGCGAAAGCGCTGTCACTCGGCGCCCACGCAGTGGTGGTCGGCAGCGCAATCACCAGACCAAACGTCGTGACCGAGGTGTTTGTCAACGCGTTGAAGGCAGCAGCGGGGGATACCAGATAATGTGTGTCCGCTCCGGACCGCCAACCAGACCATTTATTTTTCACGGAATTCTTTCTTGAGTTTCCCCATGGGGAGGCGTATCTTTGACATGATATTGCGAGCCGAATATATCGGATCAAGACATACTGTTTCTCCAGCGCTGTTTTCCTGCATCGGTGGCATTGACCGGCCAAGCAGGAAGTCCGCTTTCGGATGATCAACGAAGCTGAACCCTTATTTTTTATTGGAGGCATTTAACATGCAGCATGTTCTCGGAACTTTCCTCCTGCTCCTTCAGGAAGCCGGCGAAAGCACTGGCGTCATCAACTACCTGATTGAAAAGTTCAATCAGGGAGGTGGTTTCATGTGGCCCATCCTCGTGTCGCTGGTCTTGGGACTCGCCTTCGTGATTTTCAAATTTATCTCCCTCGCACGCGCGTCGGGCAACACCAAGAAGTTTCTCGTCGACGTGAAGAAGGCGCTGGACGAGGGTGGTGTCGATCGTGCGATCGAAGTCTGTTCGAAAAGCAGCACCTCGGTCGCGAGCGTATTCCAGGCTGGTCTCATGCGCGCCGACGAAGGTATCGACGCTGCGGAGAAAGCCGTGATCAGTTACGGCTCCATCGAGATGTCCTTTCTCGAGCGCGGCTTGATCTGGATCTCCACGTTCATCTCGATTGCACCATTGCTCGGTTTCACCGGAACGGTTGCCGGTATGATCCAGGCCTTCGACGCCATCGCGGCTGCGAAGAACATCTCCCCGGAAATCGTCGCCAGCGGTATCTCCGTGGCCCTTTTGACCACGCTGTTCGGTCTGATCGTCGCCATGCTGCTCCAGGTGTTCTACAACTATTTCGTCTCCCGCATCGACAAGCTCGTCGTGGAGATGGAAGAAAGTTCCATCGAACTGATCGACTCGCTCGTCCTGCTCCATCGCGGCAAGAAATCCAGCAACTAAGACTCGTCCTTCACCATCCAACTCCGAAGGAGCCGTTTTCATGTTTCGAAAGAAAAAGAGACCGGGTGCGGAAATTTCGTCCAGCGGACTGGCCGACATTTCCTTCCTGTTGTTGCTGTTCTTTCTGGTGACGACAACGATCGACGTCGACACGGGAATTGACCTGGTGCTTCCGCCCTGGGTCGAGAATGCCGAACAGGTGCAGGTCAAGTCGGAAAACATCGCCAACCTCCTCGTCAACGAGGTCGGCGACGTGCTGCTGGACGAGAAGATCATCGGCATCCCCCAGATCAAGCCCGAGATCATCTCGCGCATCAAGGCCAATCCCAAGCTGATCATCAGCTACAAGACTGTGCGCGACACGCCCTACAGCATCTACATCACCGTGATGGATCAGCTCAAACTGGCCTACCAGGATCTGCGCGACGAATACTCGCGCGAAAAGTTCGGTATCACAACCGACCAGGCAGACGACGAACAGATCCAGGAAATCCGCAAGGCGATCCCCCAGCGGATCTCCCTTGCCGAACCGACGCAGGCCGAAGGCTAATCCACAGGAGCAACACCACCCATGAAATTCAACAAAAAACTTGCGCAGACGCAGCAGAATATTCCGACCTCGTCACTGCCCGACATCATTTTCATGCTGCTGATTTTCTTCATGGTCTCCACTGTGCTTCGTGAGGTTGACATCCTTGTCGAGTACCAGTTGCCGGAGGCCATCGCCGTCGAGAAAATCGACAACAAGCGACTGCTGTCATACATCTGGGTCGGACGTGACGAACGCATCCAGATCGACGACTCCATCGTTCCGGTGGAAGCAATCAGCAACATTGCATACGGCAAGCGCATGAACAACCCGAACATCATCATGTCACTGCGTGTCGACCGCGGGTCCCGCATGGGCATCGTCAGCGACATCCAGCAGGAGCTCCGGCGCGCCGATGCCCTGCGCATCAACTATTCCGCGCTCGTCAAGTTCTGACGCCAGGAACGACATCCCGGAAAAGGCAAGCGTCTCCGCGACGTTTGCCTTTTTCATTTCCACGGAGCCAGCAATGAATCCCACCGAACGCAATAATTACTCCGACGCCGTGGCGAAGCTGGAGTTCGATCGTATCCGGACGCACATCGCACGTGGCTGCGTGACCCTGTACGGCAGGGAGCAGCTCGAACGCCTGCTCCCTTCGTCGATGTTTGCCTGGGTGCGTGACGAACTTGCGCGCGTCGACGAGATGACACGCCTTATCGAGGCCGACGATGCTCCTCCACTCGAATCGATCGAAGACGTGCGTCCGGCGCTGCACAGGGCGGCGAAGGAGGGCAGCGTCATCGCGTCGGAGGATTTCCGCGAGATCCTGCGTCTGCTTTTGGTCTCGCGCAAACTGCGTGGGTTCTTCCAGAAACGCGAGGAGCGCGCGATGCTGCTCGCGGCAATGGCTGCGGAACTGCACGAAGACAAGCTGCTCGAATTCCATATCGACCGCGTCGTCGACGAAGAAGGTTTGGTCAAAGACAATGCTAGCAAGGAATTGCGAGCGATCCGCCGCGACATGATCGAGAAAAGCGCGCTGCTGCGGAGACGCATGGAGAACATTCTCAAGCGTGTCGCCGAGGATGATATGGTCATGGAGGAATTGGTCACCATGCGCGACGGACGCATGGTGCTCCCCGTGAAGGTCGAGTTCAAACGGCAGGTCCAGGGCTTCATTCATTCGACCTCCGCGACCGGACAGACTGTGTATATCGAACCCACGGAGACGCTCGACCTCAACAACGAGATCCGGGACCTGCAGTTCGCCGAACAGCGCGAGGTCAACGCGATCCTCACCGAACTGACCGGCCGCTTGCGCAGCGTCGTTTCCGCACTGCTGCGCGCCCTTGAGCGCATCGCCGAGTACGACAGTCTCGCTGCCCGTGCGCGTTATGCGCGGGATGTCCTCGGCGCCTGTCCGGTCATCCGGCGTGACGGCCCGCTCGTGCTCAAGCATGCCCGCCATCCGCTCCTGCTCCTGCACAAGAAGATGAAAGACGTCATTCCCATCGACATCACGCTCGGCGAGGAGGCGTCGACGGTGATCATCACCGGACCGAACGCCGGCGGCAAGAGCGTCACGATGAAAACCGTCGGCCTGACCGCGCTCATGGTGCAGAGCGGCATTCCTGTCCCATGCGATGCCGCAAGCGAATTTCCGGTATACGACAGTGTGCATGTGGATATCGGTGACGAACAGTCGCTGGAGAACGATCTGAGCACCTTCAGTTCCCATATCAGCCGGCTGGCACGCATCGTCCAGGAAGCAGACGCGCGCTCCCTGGTGCTCATCGACGAGATCGGGACGGGGACGGACCCTGCCGAGGGAAGTGCGCTCGGTGCCGCCATCCTCGAACGACTGACCGTCGCACGCGCCCATGTCATCGCAACGACGCATCACGGCATGCTCAAGGCGTTCGCGCACGAACATCCCGGCATGGAAAACGCCGCCATGGAATTCGACTTGCATAGCCTGCAGCCGACGTACGCGTTCCGGGCCGGTTTGCCCGGAAGCAGTTACGCCTTCGAGATCACGCGAAGGCACGGGATGGATCCGGTTATTATCGATCGTGCACGCGACATCGTTGGCAACCAATCCGATGCCCTCGAGCAGCTGCTGGCCGAGGTCGAGCGGCAGTCTCAGGAACTCGGTGTGCGGCTGCGACGCAGCGAACAGCAGGAAGAGAAATATCACACGCTGGTCGTGGAGTACGAGCAGAAGCTCAAGGCCATGAAAAAAGAGGTGAAGGAACTGCAGCGCCATTCGCTTGACGAAGCGGAACGTATCCTGCAGCAGGCCAACGCCACCATCGAGGAAGCGATTCGCGGAATACGGGAGGAGCAGGCCTCGAAGGAATCCATCCGCCGCGCGCACGAACGTGTCGATCAACAGCGGCAGGATGTCGAGCGCGCGCTCGCGGAGCTGCGTCCGGCCAAGTCCACGACCGCGGCCGTGAAGCTGGCCGCCGGTGACGAGGTGATCATGCGCGACAATCCCGGCGCGCACGGTGTGGTCCTTTCCGATCCGGTCAGGGAAAAGGTCGAAGTCGCCTTCGGGGCGCTTCGCATGTCCGTGCCCGTCGCCTCGCTCGATCGTATGGAAAAACCGCAGGCGGCTGCTATCAGCACGGTGATTCCGGATGAGCCGCTTGAAAAAAATGAAATCGATGTGCGCGGCATGTACGGCGACGAGGCAGTTCGGGAAATTGATCTTTTTCTTTACAAAGCCTGGGGCATGGGTTTCCGGCGTGTGGACATCATCCACGGGAAGGGCACAGGGGCGCTACGGCAGCGCGTGCACACCTTTCTGCGCGACGTTCCCTTCGTACAGGAGTTTGCGCTCGGCGAATGGAACGAAGGAGGATCGGGGAAAACCAAGGTGGTGTTTAAAAACGACTAATTATTCACGAATTCATCGCCTTGCACGGGGCGAGGTGTTTGTGTATTATTTGGCCAACAAACTGAGCCACTATCAGCGAAAGGCGTGAAAAAACCTATTCGATCACTGCTGATCGCGAATAGAGGAGAGATCGCCGTCCGCATCATCCGGGCCTGCAAGGAACTGGGTATTCGCACGGTCGCTGTCTATTCGGATCCCGACTCCACCGCACCGCACGTTCTCGCCGCGGACGAGGCCTGGCATATTGGTCCTGCCGCGTCCCGCGAGAGCTACCTTCGTATGGATACCATCATCGATGTCGCGCGGAAGGCCGGCTGCGACGCGATCCACCCGGGCTATGGTTTCCTCTCGGAGAATGCGTCCTTCGCCCGTGCCGTCGAGGAGGCGGGTATCATTTTCGTCGGTCCTCCCGCCGAAGCCATCGAGGTCATGGGCGATAAAACCTCCGCGCGCACACTGATGATCAAGCGTGGCGTGCCCGTTGTGCCGGGCACCGAACATGCCATCACGTCCGCTGAGGAAGCCGAGCGCATCGCAGCGGGGGTGGGATATCCCATCCTGTTGAAAGCAGCGGCCGGGGGCGGTGGCAAGGGAATGCGTGCCGTCGAGCGTCCGGAGGACCTGCTCAAGTCCCTCGAATCGGCACAGAACGAAGCACGCTCCGCCTTTGGCGATGACCGCGTGTATATCGAAAAATTCGTCCTCCAACCACGAC
>JAGTUZ010000274.1 GCA_018224415.1 Bacteroidota bacterium
CGAGGCCGGCGGCGAAGGCGTTGCGTTCAAAACGCTGCTGGACGAGTACGGATTTCTGGAGAATATTTTCCTTTTGTTCCAGCAGCAGATGCTGTTCCTTTTCCCGCGAGGTGATTGCCTGTTCGCGAAGCTCGGCGCTGGTAAGATCGAGACGGAGCTGCTGGTTCGCATTCTGCTGGGCCAGCAGTTCGATCGCGGCGGCGCGCTCACGGGCTCGCAACTGCTCGCGCTGCAGCTCCGACGCCTTGAGACGGTTATCCTTTTCCAGAAGGAGAATCTGCTGCTCCCGTTGCCCGGCCTCGTAGCGGGCCAGCAGTTCGTTCATCTGCGCCCGGTTCTGGACGACGGACAGACTGTCGCGTGCCACGGCACGTCGTCGGGCGACAGCGTAGGCGGCATGGTACTGGCCCATGGCTTCATGCGCCGCGGCGAGGTCGGAGAGGATGTCGAGCAACAGCTCGCGCAGACCGCGACTCCCGCAGACCTCGGCGGCGTTCTCGAAGGCGTCTACCGCCGCCCGGTAATCGCCGGATGCCACGCGCACTTGTCCCGATCCCCGCAATGCCTGCGCGTGCACGAAATAATACTCCTCGATTCCGGGTTGGGAGAGCACGGAAGTGAAATCCGAGAGCGCGTCGTTCAGGCGCCCTTGATCGATGTGGATGAATCCGAGTCGCGTCCGGGCCTGCGCGAAGCCCTCGGTGTCGCCGGCCTCCCTGGCGATGCGCTCGGCGGTGGCGAGACAGATCTTGGCGGAATCCTTATCGCCCAGACCCTGGAAATCGCAGCCGAGGGCGAAATGGATGCGCCCCCGAATGTACGGCGTTGCCGCACGATCGCTCAAGATCGCGGCGCGACGATGCTGGAACAGTGCCTGCTCGATGGAACCGATGCGGTAATAGAGATTGCCGATATTCAGATGCAGCATGGCCTGTTCACGGACATTCCCCTTTCTTTCTTGGAAGGAAAGGCAGGACAGCAGCAGTTCGAGCGCACGCGAGAGCGCGCCCTCGGCTTCGTGAGTCGTCGCGATGTGCTGGAGCAGGCTGAAACGCTGCTGTTCATCCCCTCGTGCCTCGGCCAACCGGCAGGCCTCCTCGAGCAGTCGGCGCCCCTCGGGCAGGCGTTCGCGGCGGATTTCTGCCATCGCCTGACGGCGCAGCGTCGCGATGCGCGCGCTGTCCTGCAGCAGCGCGGATGCGGAGACCGCCGGGTTTGACGCCCGTTCCTGCGGTGCGGCCGTCCGTTCCTGCGGTGCGGTCATCGCATTCGCACATGCAATGGCGCAACTCCATCCCAGCAGGATGAGGCTGCACATGGAACGTCGAAGCGGGAATGATCGTGACGGTCGCATGCGCTCAACGATGATGATGCGAATGGATTCCATGGAGACACCCGTTGCGCATGTCGGCAGGAATGACGGCCTGTCCGTGAGGACATGGGCCGGATATCTGGCCGGTCCTGTCCCGCAGGGAAACGCATGGTCGTACGGAAATGGAAATATCGCATCGCATAGTATGAAATTCCCCGATGGAGTGCAATGGGAGTTTCCACCCATTCGCTCGCCACGCACACGCCCTTCGACGAGGCCACGCCGTCCGCTTCGGATCAATGAAATTGGGTGCCACTACCTATTGCGTTCCACCGGGCGATTTCCTTCCTTGCAGTGACCAAAACATCACATCACATGGATCCAGGCGCGGAATGAAAGCGATGGTCGTCGAAGACAACAAGGACGCCCGTGTCCTTCTCACCGAACAGCTTCGGGCTCTTGGTGTGGAAACCGTGGGCTGCGGCGACGGCCGCGAGGCGGTTGACCGCTATCCCACCGAGAAACCCGATATTGTCATCATGGATGTCGCCATGCCGCAGATGGACGGACTCGAGGCCACCGCGCAGCTGCGACGCATCGATCCCGATGCAAGCATCTTTGTCATTTCGGCCTACAGCGAGGACATGATCCGACGCGCGGCCCTCGCCGCGGGGGCGGACCGGTTTTTCCTCAAGGAAGAAATGGACCGCATGCTGGCGCAGGTGTGCAGGAGAATGGGGGGAGAAGAGGAGGTGAAGAGAAGGGGAGAAGGAGTGGATTCCATCCGCGGCGCAGAAAAAAAAGAAAAGTGAGATTTTTATCCTCCGGTTTTCTGCAGATCTCTCCCGGCGGTGGTATTTATTCTATGTATCTCCCGCAGGGGACACGACACGTGTCGCCGGAGGCGGGAGATCACTGGCTCGGACAATCGACCCCATGTCAACGCAGGTTCTTTTGAGAGAGAGGAGCCAGATGCTGTCCGAGGCCGTGAGCCGCCCGCGCTTGTGTTGTGGATGAACGGATACAAACACACAAATGCGCGGAGAATGAGAGGAATGGGCGTCCACCACGGCGGGCGCCCAATTTTTTCGTTGTACTGAGAATGCCGTATTGAGAATGAGCGGATTTGCTTGCCTTTTGTCCTGTGAATGCCGATGTTATTCCATTCACACGATGTTGGTCCTTGCTCCCGGGGGGGCCTCACATGGTTGCCCGTTTTTCCTGTTTCGTTTCGCTTGTCGCCCTGCTGCTTTGCACCGGGGCGTCCGTGACGTTGCGCGCGCAGCCGCAGCTTCTCATCACCCGCGTATCGACCGACTGGCCGCGGGTGGAAATCGACATCGCCGCGCGCTGTGACGGAGCGCTGCAATCGGGGTTCGACGCCTCCGCCTTCACTCTCACCGAGGACGGCGTGCCGGTCACGGATTTCACCGTGGACTGTCCGCCGCACGATCAGCAATGCACCACGGTGGTGGCGCTGTTGTTCGATGTGTCGGGATCCATGCTCGGGCCGGGCATCGACGGCGCGAAGCTGGCCGGCCATCGCTACATCGATGAGATGCGCTACGCCCTCGACGAAACAGCGGTGATCGCCTTCTCCTCCACCGTGCGTGCCTGGCAGCCGACCACACGCTACAAACCCCTGTTGCACAACGCCGTCGACAGCCTCGTCGCGGGCGGTGCCACGGCGCTGTGGGATGGCCTGCATGCGGCGGTGCTCGAGGCCGCCGGCCGCACGAATGCGGACGCGCGGGCGGTGATCGTGCTTTCCGACGGACAGGACAACGCCTCGCAGCGGACGCCCGCGGAAGTGCGGGACCTGGCGCTGCGACACGACGTGCGCATTTTCGCCGCGCATCTTGGGGGTAGCACGTATGCCGACCTCGAAATCCTCGCGGCCGAAACCGGCGGCGAGTACATCCGGACACCGAACGCCGGACAGCTTGCCGCCATCTATGCGGATTGGGCACAGACGATATTCCAGTGCTTCCGTCGCTGCACCCTGCGCTACGAGAGCCGCTGCGCCGACGGCGGACAGCGCGACCTCGTGCTGCGTTTGCCGGGGCTTTGCGGGAAAGGCGCCGCGGCGACGGGCGCGTTCACCGCACCGGGCGACACCATCGGCCGCCCCTTCCTCCCGATGCGGCTGTCGTCGACGCATTCGATGGCCCGCCGCGACATCACCGTGCAGCTGTCGCTGGCACAGCAGGTCGAACACACGAATCTCTATCCCTCGCAACTGCGCCTGCGCTACGACACGGCATCGCTGGAACTTCGGAAAGTCGACGTGCCGGCCGTCTCCCTCATTCGCGGCGTGCGCTGGAGCTGGCAGCAGGGCCCCGGACTCGTGCAGATTCAGACCCTGGATCCCGCGCTCATGCATGGTAGTGGGGAGCTGTTCGAACTCACGTTCCGGACGCGAGACACGGAGGACACGCTTTGCAGCCAGGTGGCATTGGACACCTGGACAGGCGCCGAGGGTTGTCTGCAGCCCGCGGTGGCGGCCGGCGAGGTGTGCGTGTATCCCTGGCGCGACGAACCGTTGGTGTCCTGTGACGTCTCGCCGTCGGTGACGCTGGGATGGCGTCCCGCCCGACAGGATTACGTTCCCTCGCCGTTCACCGTCTTCGCGCGCTTCGACAACAACGGCAGCACCACGGCGAAAAACGGGATGTTCGTTGTAGAATACGACCGCGCGTCCCTGCGCCGCGTCCGGCCTGATCACGACACCATCATGTATTCTGCCGCCGACGTCGTGCCCGGCAGCCATGCGGCGGTGGCCTGGGATTTCGAGGCGTTGCACCGCGGCGACGCCGCGACCGTGCCGGTCTGCATCCGCGCGCAGTTCGACAACCATCCCGACGTCTTCTGCTGCAGCGGCGTCGAGGTTCCGGCCGCGGGACCCGTGCTTCTTTGCTCCGTCGCCGCCCCGGTGATTTCGGCCATCCCGAACCGGGGAGAATACGATCCGATGCCCTTCCCCGTGACGGTCACCGTGACCAACACCGGACGTTCCGCGGCCGACAGCGTGCGGTTGCGCCTGGTCGTGCCCCCCGATCTCGCGCTATACAGCGGAGAACCGGAGGTGAAAATGCTGAATCCCTTCCGGCTCGATCCGCAGGCACAGGGCACGCTCCATTGGATGCTCGCACACGGGCCGACGCCCCTGCGGCGGCAGTACGTGGTGGAGGCCTGGGCGTTCAGTCCCGGTGCGGACAGCACGCGCTGCGAGGTCGTGGTGACCATTCCCGCGCTCGAGGTACTGGATTTTCGGGTGCTGTTGCAGCGCAGCGGTCCGCTGGAGTTCTGCGAAGGGGAGTCGGTCACCCTCAATCCCGGCACGGGCTACGACCGCTACGAATGGAGCAATGGCGACAGCACGCGGCTGCTGACCGTGCGGGCGAGCGGGACCTATTCCTGCGTGCTCTTTCTCGGCGGC
>JAGTUZ010000275.1 GCA_018224415.1 Bacteroidota bacterium
AGGACGCCGAAGCGTTGCAGTGGATCGTGCGCGAGGTGGAACACGCAGGCAGGCGCATCTCTCCCGAGGCCAGCACCGTCGTTCATGCACTTATTGGAAACGGCGCGCGCGAACTGTCCTCGGAAATCGAGAAACTGCTCATTGCACATCCGGAACACGCCCGGATCGCGGTCGAAGACGTGTACGACCAGCTCGGCGCTTCCCGCCAGTACAATGTGTTCGAACTGGCCAACGCCGTGCTCGCGCGCGATGCCCGCCGTTCTCAGGAAATCCTCCAGCATCTGCTTGTATCGGAGGAGCCGCTGATGATTGTGAACGTCCTGTTCCGTCAGATATCGCTGCTCTGGCGCGTCCGCAGTTATCGTTTTTCCGGCAGGGTCACCGACGAAGACGCGCGCAGTCTCGGACTCGTCTGGGGATGGCAGATCGAGAATGTCCGGAAATATGTGGACAACTTCCCTGATGCATCGTATTTTGACCATTGTTTTGAATATATTCTTCAGGCGGATCTCGGTATCAAATCCCAGCCCACCGACCCGGTCATGGAAGTGACCCGGCTTGTGGCGTTGTTGACCGCCCGCTAGCACATTCCACAACACCAGACGATTCATGGAGCAATCCCAGGAACTTTCGCTCAGGCAAAGTGTAGAAAAGCTTCTCGAGGCGAATAAACTGGACCGTGTCACCCTCGAAAAGCTTTCGGATGAAGAACTCATGCTGCTCTTTCAACGCGATGTGCGGCTGGCGTTCGACATTCTCGTGCAGCGGTATCAAAATCCCCTGATGAACTACATCTTCCGCTTCACCGGGAACCGCGAAGACGCCGCCGACCTGTTGCAGGACGCGTTCATCCGTGTGTACAGCAAGAAACATCTGTACAAGACCATCGCCCGCTTTTCTACTTGGGTCTACACGATTGCCGGCAACCTCGCCCGCAGCGAACTGCGCCGCGGCCACAGGAAATACCTCACGCCGATCGACCGGAAGTGGAACGATGGCGAGGAATATTCCATTCCTCTTCCCGACCGCGACCCGCTTCCCGACCGCAGTGCAGACAAAAACATCGTGTTCGAACGCATACAGGACGCGCTCGTGCAGATTCCGGAGACGTTCCGCGATGCCGTGGTCCTGCGCGACATACAGGAACTCAGCTACGAGGAAATCGCCGAGATCACCGGTATGCCAATCGGCACAGTGAAATCACGCATCAACCGCGGTCGGCAGCAGCTCAAGGAAATCCTGAAAGACCTCTATGAATAATTGCTTCAACGCCAGCCATGTCTGATCCCAATGATATCACCCAGCAGAACGGGGACGCCCCGTTCGAACCCGAGCGCCTGCTGCAGGACTTGCGAGCCATGCCCAAAGTCACAGCGCCCATGGATTTCGCCTATCACCTTTCGAAATCCATCGAGGAGCTTGACACAAATACGCATGTCGCCTGGTGGAAACGATTCGTCCTTCCAGCCACCGAGGGCGGATTCCGCATTCCCGGACTCGCCTATGGTGCAGTGGCCGTGGCGGTTGTCCTCTTTTTTTCTGTCTATGTCTTTAATGTGACAGATTTCGAACGCGATCTGAAGCAGGAAATCCAGCGCGGACCAGCCGGAGGACCTGCACTCCCCGACGGGGAGGCCCTCCCATCGGAGCAACCCGGACAGCAGACGCAACCCGGACAGCAGACGCAACCCGAGACGGGCGGCACGAATGTGAACGGCGGGGTTCCACCTGCCGCGAGTGCGGTGCAACCGGCACCTGGGACGGAAACCTCATCAACACCCAAGACCACTACTCAGACCGACGAATCCACGCAACCTGATGCCTCCACGGGACGCAGTGCCACGAAGCGCAACGCTCCTGTACCCACGGAACCGGCACGTCAGGACAGGATTCGCCCGTCCGAGCAGCAGCCGGCAGCACCTCCCATCACCCCACCGTCCAAACCGCAATCCCTCGATGCCGTCGAGAACGATTACCGCGTGCGCGGATTCCTCGAAACGGACAAGGAACTCCGTATCCTCGACAGCCTTACGAGTGATTCGCTACGAAAACTCGATTCCCTGCGTCGCCTGCAGTCCGCCCCCGCCACGCCTCCCCGCTCCGGGAACCGCTGAACGGTATGGACGCCCGGCTGCCTGAGATTCCCCTCGCAGAACGGATGCGTCCACGCACGCTCGAGGAGTATGTTGGACAAAAACATCTCATCGGCGAAGGCAAACCTGTATTCCAGATGCTGAATCGGGGTGTACTGTTCAGCATGGTATTCTGGGGTCCACCGGGATCGGGGAAAACCACACTCGCACGCCTGCTCAGCTCGCGCATCGAAGCGCATTTCGAACAGATCTCGGCGGTGTCTTCCGGTGTGAAGGATGTCCGGTTGATCATCGAAAACGCCAGGAAACGACGTCTGGAACTCTCGCAGCTGCAGACCGTGCTTTTCATCGATGAAATCCATCGTTTCAACAAGGCGCAGCAGGACGCCTTGCTGCAGGCCGTCGAGCAGGGAGACATCATTCTGATCGGGGCGACCACGGAAAATCCCTCGTTCGAAATCATCCCACCCCTGCGAAGCCGGGCACGTACCTACGTCCTCAATCCACTCACGATTGAAGAGCTTTCTGTTCTGCTCGACCGCGCGCTTGAAAAGGACGAATACCTCCGTCGGCTGTCGGTATCGTTCGAAGACCGCGACATGCTGATCGCCTACAGTGGTGGTGACGCGCGCAGCATGCTCAATGGACTGGAGATGTGCTGCTTGCTTGCCGAGGAGGATGGAGCCGTGCACATCACACAGACTGTGCTCGAAGAGGCGTTCCAACGGGCCTTCGCCAAATATGACAAGGGTGGCGAGGAGCATTACAATGTCATCTCGGCCTTTATCAAATCCGTCCGCGGCAGCGATCCCGACGCGGCGCTGTACTGGATGGCGCGCATGCTGCAGGGAGGCGAGGATCCGCTTTTCGTCGCCCGCCGGCTGATCATCCTCGCCTCGGAAGACATAGGCAACGCCGAGCCGAACGCCCTTCTGCTGGCAACGGCCTGCTACGACGCCGTCCATGCCATCGGCATGCCCGAAGCCCGCATTGTCCTGGCACAGACCGTAACCTACCTGGCTAGCGCACCGAAAAGCAACGCCGCGTATCTGGCCATCGGCCTCGCGTACCAGGACGTCGGGTCCCTTCCTCCGTATTCCGTCCCGTTGCATCTGCGAAACGCGCCCACGGGACTCATGAAATCGCAGGGGTACGGAAAGGGCTACAAGTACTCCCATGACTTTCCGGGACACTTCGTTGAGCAGGACTACCTTCCAGAGGAACTGCGGCAGCGGCAGTACTACAAACCCGGAACCGAAGGCCGCGAAGGCCGCATTCTCGAACGTCTCCGCACCCTCTGGAAACGCCGCTCTTACTAAATCCGCATCCTGCTGTCGATCGACATTGCTGCCGGTAGACACTGCTCACGCTACCCCGCTTCCAGCCAGCCGTTTTCCGCAAAGCTGATATATCCGCCCCCACAGATGATGATATGGTCGTGCACCGGAATGTCGATCATGCGGCCTGCCTGCACAAGCTGTCGTGTGATCATGTGGTCTTCGCGGCTTGCCTCGCGCACACCGCTTGGATGATTGTGCAAGAGGATGACCGAGGAAGCGAGTTCGGTGACCGCCGGACGAAAGACCTCTCGGGGATGCACAATGCTTGCATTGACGATGCCCTCGGAGATCACGCATTCCCGGACGATCCGGCCGGCATTGTTGAGCAGCAGCACCATGAAGCGCTCGTGCTGGAGGTCGCGGAGCTTCGGGATGTAACGATGGGCGACATCCTCTGGCGAGGCGATCGGGTCGGCCATGTCATCTGGTACTGCCAGCTGCCTGCGTCCGAGTTCGAATGCAGCGAGAAGAGCGACCGCCTTGGCGGTGCCAATGCCACGAAGTCCCCGGAGTTCGGCGATCGGACGCCGCGACAGGCTGCGGAGGTTGTTGTATCGCGCAAGCATGGAACGCGCGATGTCGAGCGCGGACAACGATCCACTGCCTGCGTTGAGGATAATGGCGATGAGCTCCGCGTCCGTCAGGGCTTCCGCCCCTCGATCGAGGAATTTCTCTCGCGGGCGCTCTCCTTCCGGCCAGGATCGTATACCCGAGGCCGGGACAACGGACGATTCGCGATCTGTCTTTGTGATGTACGGTTGATTCTGCATCCGTGTACTCCCTGATGTCTGCAGATGAAAAAGATGATGTTATCTATTTCGCGTGAAAAGCTTCGTGTTTCAGGAGAACACCGCGACGGCATTCTATGATATTCATCGCCGCGTTGATTCGCTGGTCGAGAAAGTTGACCGGGGCACGCAGTCCATCAAACACGTTGCGGATGCGGTGACGAACGTCTTTCCGGGTCGTATTGGGTTTTGCCGCGACCTGCAGCGCCACACGCATGGCGTCGAACCCGAACAGCGCCTCTCTCGAGAGCGGACGCGCACTGCGCCCGGCGAAGGTCTCACATAATGTATGGTACATCTCCGTGGTTGTGTCCGCATCGACATCGGCTTCGAAATACAGGACGTGATCCCGTCCATGCCTGGAGACCAGGTCAGGATGATTCCAGTTTCCGCCGCCGACAACGGGAATGTGGAGCTGTGCTGTGCGCATCCCTTCAAGCACGTTTGCAATATCGCTCCTGTTCTTCACCGGCGCAAAGAGGATCCCGTTTTTTGCCCCTGTGGCCGCCGCACGACGGCAAAGGCCCGAGAGGTCGGTATCGTCGGTGTCATACCACCCGGTAAAACGGATTTCCAGGCCGATGTTCTTTGCGTGTCCGATGAAGGCTTCCGCCATGGCCCGCGCATAGGAATCATCCGGTGCGATTACCATCGCCTGCTGCACGTCGAGTTCGAGATACACGAAATCTGCCAACAGACGCGCGCGATGGAGAATCGGCGTATTGAGCTGGAAGATATTGCTTCCCACCTCGACGATCCCCTCTGCCGTTGCCGTCGGCAGAAGGACGAGCATGCCCCCCTCCGCAGCCAGCGCGCTGATCTGCTCCGCATCTTCGCTGAACGCCCCGGCAATGAGCACCATAGCCCGATCGTCCTGCTCGAGGCGCCGCAGGACAGGCCGCAGGGAATCCGGGTCCCCGCTATCGATCAGTTCGAAAGCAACCGGGTACTGTCCGGCTGCACGATGGATGTCCACTGCCGCAAGCATGCCGTCCCGCAAGTCACGGACAACGCCGGCGCGACGCGCATCCGACTCGTGTTTCGGCAGGGCCGCGACGATGCGAACAGGACGATCATCCGTCGGCTTGGGCGATGTGGCATTGGGTACAGCCGGTGCAGCATGTGCCGTAGCATTCTGCTCCGCAGGTGTCCCTTGAAGGAGGGCGTCAAGCGTACTGTCTGCTCCACGTTCGACTTCCTCCTCGATCACACGGCGTTCCATCGGCGTGAAGGTTGTTGGTTGCAGATCGGTGAAACGTTGAGCGAGCAGGGTCCGATCGGCATTCTGGGCCTGCCAGGCACGGAGATACCAGCGCAGTGCCGTGCTCCGGCTCCCGGCCGCGACACCGGCGTCCCCTGCGATCAGACATGCCTCCGCCAGGTAGCTGCTTTCCTGATGTTGTTCCCAGAATTGCTCGATCAGCCGGAGTGCCGGAGAAGGCTTCCGTTCTTGCAGACGACAGCGTGCCGCCATGACAAAGGATGCGGTGGTCCGATGATTCAACGGCAGGTCGCGGATGATCTGCTCGAACTGTCGCGCGGCGCTGTCCCAGGCCTGCAGGTCGTACTGGAGGAGTCCGTACTCGAATGCTTTCTCCGCCTGCTCGTTGTAAGGAATCAACGGCAACTGCTGGGCGAGGATCCGCCCGGGCAGCGCGGTCGCAAGCAGGGACAGGAGCAGAATAACGGTTCTATGGAGAGGAGTTTCCATGCGGTGTGAAGTAGCGTATCTGTTCCAGCGCTTCCTCGTTGTCGGGATCGATTTCCAATGCGTTGCGGAACCAGTGTTCCGCGCGTTCACGGTTGGCCTTGAGCAGAAAGAGACGGCCCAGCAATGACATGGGCCG
>JAGTUZ010000276.1 GCA_018224415.1 Bacteroidota bacterium
CGGAGCGCGTCTCTAAGCCATCAGCCTTCGTGTCTCCGCCTCCGGCGGATGCAATTCGGCGCGACAGGCCCGCAGGCCCGAAATCACTCTTCCCGGCTGCGCAGGAAGTCGGTGAGCAGGCGCACACCCACGCCGGTGCCGCCCTTGGGCTGGTAGTCGGAGGCGCTGTCGAGCATGGCCGTGCCGGCGATGTCCAGATGCACCCAGGGGAAATCACCCACGAAGCGCTTGAGGAAGGCCGCGGCCGTGCAGGCGCCGCCCCATTTGCCGCCGAGGTTCGACACATCGGCGATCTCGCTTTTGAGCAGCTTGTTGTATTCCTCGTACAACGGCAGCTCCCACACGCGTTCGTAGGTTCGCTCGCCTGACTCACTGAGCGCCGCTTTCAGTTCATCGTCGTTGCCGAACATTCCGGTCGCGGCGGACGCCAGCGCCACGACTACCGCGCCGGTCAGCGTCGCCAGGTCGATGACAGCCGCCGGTTTGAATCGCTGCGCATACACCAGTGCGTCGGCGAGAATCAGGCGTCCCTCGGCGTCGGTATTTTTCACCTCGACGGTTGTTCCGTCGGCGATCGTGATCACGTCGCCGGGACGGAAGGCCGCTCCGCCGGTCATGTTGTCGGTTGCGGGAATGAGCGCGATCACACGGATCGGCAGTTTCAGCTTGGCCACGGCATACATCGTGCCCAGCACCGCCGCCGCGCCGCTCATGTCCATCTTCATCTCGTCCATGCTCGCGGCGGGTTTCAAACAGAGACCTCCGGAATCAAAGGTCACGCCCTTGCCCACGAGCACGTACGGCGCCAACCGGCGTTTCTTGTCGTTGTATTCCATGACGATGAAGCGCGGTTCGTTGGCACTGCCCTGGTTGACCGCCAGGAGTCCGCCCATCTTGTTCGCCTGGATTTCCTTCTTGTTCAGCACCACGGTCTTGATGGTAAATTTCTTTGCGATGGCGAGGGCCTCTTTGGCCAGTTTCTCGGCATCCACCACGTTGGCCGGCGCATTGGCGAGGTCGCGGGCGAGTTCGACCGCCTCGATGATGATCATTGCATCGTGGATCCCCGCCTTCAGCCGGCTCTGGTATCCCTCATCGGCAGTGATCACCTTGATTTCCTTGAGCTTGCCCTTTTTTTCCTCGGGTTTGTCCTTGAGAAAGACCTTGTACTTGTACTGGGCCAGCGCCGCCCCCTCGAGCATCGCAACCACAGTATCCTCGAACGAGATCGGGAGGGTTTTCTTGACGATGGCTTCCGGCGGACAGTACAGCGCCACCACCGGTGCGACAAGCGCGGCCGCCTGCTTCATGCCCCGGGCCATGGCGCGGCGCAACTGTTCGGCACCCATGCCCTCGCTCGCGCCGAGTCCGACCAGGATGAACCGTCCCTCTGCCGAAGCCAGCATCATGGTTTCATCCGCTTTTCCGCAGAAATCGCCACTTTCACGATACGCCGTGACCAATCCCTTCAGATGCGGACACACCTCTGTCAGGGTTTTCTGGAACAGGGTCTTGTCCTCGGGAAATGGAATCACGTGCGCGTCGGCGTCGATGCGGTCGGGAGTTCCATAATGTCCGGTATACTTGAGCATGTTGCGGCCTCCGGGGGGGATGTGTGGGACGGCGATTGCGATGATAGTAGGGGAAATTCCGAAAACAAGCAAATAAAGCGCCCGGATTCATGTCTGCTCATCCGTTCTCAGACACGCTCTCGTGCACGTGCACGTGCACGTGTCCATACCGGCAACAATCACGGGATCGCGAAAATCATCGGGGGTTTGCGGGACGGATGTCGATTTCGCTCAGAAGCGCACGACGGGGCGAGCGAAGGATGTCGACGATGGCCTGCGCGACGTCTTCGGCGGCGAGGATTTTCTCGCGGTCGGGAGACATCGGGGTGTCATCGAAGAAACGGGTGTCGGTGGAACCGGGAAAGATGCTGGCGACACGCACATTGCGCTCGCGCACCTCGAGCATGAGCGACTGGGCGAGACCGCGCACGGCGAACTTGCTGGCCGCATAGGCCGTGCCGCCCGCGAAGCCGTTTTTACCCGCGAGGGAAGAGACAATGATCATGTCTCCGCCTCCCCGTTCGATCATGGCGGGGAGGGAATGGCGGAGCGTGAGCCAGACGCCACGCACATTGGCCGCGATGACGGAGTCGAATTCCTCGGTGCGCATCTCCGTCATGGGTTTGAGAATGCCGAAACCGGCGTTGGCAACAACGATATCCGGAGCGCCGTACACCTGGGCTGCCTCATCGAGCACTCGTTGCATCTGCGTTTCGTCGGTGACATCGGCGACGGAAGTCAGCAGGGAACCCGGCAAACCGTTTGCTTCCTCGCGAAGCGCGGAAAGCCGTTCCTTGTTCCTGCCGGTGGCGACAACATGTACACCTTCGCGCAGAAGCATCAGCGTCAGGGCGCGGCCGATGCCGCTGCTGGCGCCGGTGATCATGGCCACGCGGCCGGCCAGGGTGCCGTCGGCGACGGGGCTCACAGCGGACCCCCGACAGGTTGCATTACAAGTTCTTCGATCATCACCGAAATCGGGGCCTTGCAGGCCTGGAGAATGGCGTCGGCGACGTCGTCGGGACGCATCATGCGCGCGCCGTGCTTGCTGCGGACGGAATCGGGCCAGATCGGGGTGTCAGTGGCGCCGGGATGCACATTGAGGACGCGGACACCCGATTTCCTGACTTCGAGACGCAGGCAGTCGGCCATCCATTTGAGTCCGCCCTTCGTCGCGGCGTACACCGAGCTGCTCGGAAACACCTGCAGCGCGGCCATGGAATTGATCATGACAATCTGTCCCCCGCCCCGCTCGATCATCGACGGCAGCACCGCCTGCGTACAGAGGAAGGGACCGCGGAGGTTCACCGACATCAGTGCGTCGAATTCCTCCAGGGAAGTGGACTGGAAGGGCTTGAACACCGTCAGGCCCGCGTTGTTGACGAGGATGTCCACCGGACCGCAGGATTCGGTGATGCGTCCGATGACGGCGCCGACCTCTCCGGGATCGCTCACATCGCAGGGAATGGCGCGCACGCCTTGGCCGATTTCCGCAGCGACGGCGTCGATGCGTGCAGCCGCACGGCCGCTGATGACAACTTGTGCTCCTTCACGCGCAAAGGCCGAAGCGAGTCCCTTGCCGATGCCTGTTCCCCCGCCGGTGATCCAGACGGTTTTACCTTCGAACGTCATGTTTCCCTCTGCCATATCAGAATCCTGTATTGATGAGACGGAGAAATTCTTCGCGTGTCTTGCTGTTGGTCTCGAATGCGCCGAGCATCTCGCTTGTGGTCGCGCTGGAATTCTGCTTCTGAACACCGCGCATCATCATGCACATGTGCCGGCCCTCACAGACCACGCCCACACCCAGGGGCTGCAGCGTATTGCGCAACGCCTCGGCGATCTGCTGCGTCATGCGTTCCTGCACCTGCAGGCGGCGGGAAAACACCTCGACGATGCGCGGCAGTTTGCTCAGTCCGACGATCTTTCCATTGGGGATGTACGCGATGTGACAGCGCCCGAAAAACGGCAGCATGTGATGTTCGCAGACGGAGTAGAAGTCGATGTCCTTGACGATGACCATCTCGTTGTAGTCTTCCTCGAACACCGCGCCGTTGAGCACGTCCTGAACATCCATCTCATACCCCTGCGTGAGGAAACGCCAGGCCTTGGCCACGCGGTACGGCGTCTTGACCAGCCCCTCGCGGTCGGGGTCCTCCCCGATCAGGCCGAGAACGGAGGATATGTGGCTCTCGAACTCCGGTTCCCTGTCCTCAAGGGAGTCGAGCGTCCGACGCAGTTCGTCGGCGGACTTGCTCATCGGTTGCTCCTTTCTCCGGTTTCCTCACCGCGATAGTCAACGAAATTTTTTTCGGTTTCATAGAGCCGGACCTGGTGCAGACGCCCCTGCGGGATGTGGTCCACGAGCTGTTTCCAGATACCGATAGCGATATTCTCTGCTGTGGGAATGACGTCACGAAGGAAATCGACGTCGGTGTTCAGGTTCCGGTGATCCACCTTGGCGATCACACGATCGATGATGGTCTGTTTGAGTTGCTTGAGATCGACGACGTATCCGGTGTCGGGATCCACCTCTCCGGCGACGGTCACTTCCACGTAATAGTTGTGGCCGTGTCCGGCGGGATTGTTGCATTTGCCGAACACCTCTTCGTTCCGCCCATCACTCCAGGCCGGATTATACAGCCGGTGGGCGGAGGAAAAATGTTCACGTCGCGTGACATATATCATGGAAACACTCCTGCTGTCAATGTCGGCACCGGCAGGGCGGGAACGCCGTGCGGTGCAGGTGCGGAAATCAGAGCAGATCCTGGAGCAGGCTGCGCCGCGTCTCTCCTTCGATGGGGATGCTGGCGTCACAGTGCTCGTGGCAGGACCGAAGGATTACGGGGATGGACGGATTGCTGAACGCGGCGATCTGTTCTTCGGAAAACGCAAAATGAATGTAAAACACATCGCTGGAACACAGCACATGTTCGTCCTCAACGTCGAAGCGCGCCGGTATCTTATCCTCACCCACTTCGAGGGTGATGCAACCGTTGGCGATGCCTGACATGCGTTGGAGCGCACTGTCCACGTCCCGATATTCCTGAACTCGGAGAATGAGCGTTGCGCTGAGTTCGTTTTTCGCAGGCACCAGGAGGTTGAAACAGCTCAGCTCCAGGGCGATGCGTTCGGTTTCGTCGGACTGGTCAACACGCAGCATTTCCTGCACCTGGAAGCGCACGGTTTCACGATTTTCAAAAATCACCACACAGGCGTCACCGAGCTCGAACCGGCGCAACCGACGCAGCTCCTGCATTCGCCCACGGATTTCGCCGCGTTGCCGTTCGTAATCCGAAAGGGAGAGAATGTCTTCAACCTTCAGCGCTTCCATGCCCGGTTTCAGTCCTCCGCCAGCGCGGCCAGCACCGCGTCGACATGTCCCTTGACTGTCACTTTCGGCCAGATGCGGCGCACCACTCCCTTTTCGTCGATCAGCACGGTGGTACGCACGACGCCCATATAGCTGCGGCCATAATTCTTTTTCTCCTGCCACACGCCGTACTTCTCCATCATCTCGTGTGTCTCGTCGCTGAGCAGGGGAAATGGCAGTTCGAACTTGTCGCGGAAACGCTCGTGCGAGGCGATGCTGTCTCCGCTCACCCCGAGCACTACCGCGCCGGCCGCCTGCAAGCGCGCCATGTTGTCGCGGAAGTCACAGGCCTCCTGCGTGCAGCCCGGCGTGTTGTCCTTGGGATAAAAATATAGAATGACCTTTTTTCCAGCGAAGTCCTTCAGCGCGACCTTGCCTCCGTCCGAGGAGGGCAAGGAGAATGCCGGGGCTTTCTTTCCTTCTTCGATCATGCTTTCTCCAGATAAATCCGTGATGTGTCCCTTGACCCGACTCCCCGTCGCGTCAAAAACAAACGCGGACGTCAGGAAACCGGGTCGCTCGAAAAACGGAATCCACGCGAGGGAAACGCGGGAGCCGTGAAACGCGGGAGCCGTGAAACGGGCGAGGCCGTCCACAGGGGACGGCCTCGCAGCGAGGTCAGACGAGCTTGGCCAGCTCTTTCTTTACTTCGTCGTAATTCGGTTCGATCCCCGGGTTCTCGGCGATCCACTTGTAGCGCACGACCCCGTCGGCATCGAGGATGAACACCGAGCGTTGGGCGGCGGTGTAGCCCGTCATTCCGGCGAAATCCGGCAGCGCGACGCCATAGGCATCGACGGCCTCACGGCGATAGTCCGAGAGCAGCGGAAACTGCAGGGAGTTGCGCTCCTTGAACGCGTCATTGGAGAACGGGGCATCGACGCTGATGCCAACGATGTTGGCGTTCAGATCGTTGAGCTCTGCCATCGAATCGCGGAACGTACAGAGTTCCTTTTCGCAGGGGCCGGTGAAGGCGCCGGGGAAAAATGCCAGCACGGTGCTGCGGCCCTTGAAATCCGAAAGGGACTTCGACTCGCGCGAGGTGTCGACGAGGGAAAAATCAGGTGCGGGAGTTCCGACTTCAATCATGTATGCTCCTTGATGGACAGCGTCCCTGCGAGAGGGACGCGGGTGAAAAAACCGTTATTTCGCGCGGCAGCCGACCTTGATGGAAACCTGGTGTTCGACGGTGTCGTCGTCGACCATGCGGCCGCGCATGGAAAGAACCTCGAACCAGGCGACCTCGACGGTCTGCGATATCTGTTTGAGACCGACCTGGATGGCGGCCTCGATGCTTTCGGTGGAAATACCGACCACTTCTTTGTACTCGAATGCGGATGACATGAGTGCTCCTTGCAAAAAAGAATAACATGAAACGGGTCGCCGTGGGTTCCAGCTCCCGGAGATATTGTTTGTTCAGGCGGTCAACGTCTGCTGCGACAACGATTCGCAGCCGGGATCACTTGCCGTCGAGATAGTAACGCGTGACATA
>JAGTUZ010000277.1 GCA_018224415.1 Bacteroidota bacterium
GCCCGCGCCGCCCTGCTCAACCCGCGCAAGACCGCGAAGAAGCCAGCGAAAAAAGCGAAGAAAAAATAATTCCGCAATGAATCTGTTGGAACGCGGATGACGTGGATCCAACGAATTGAAACGGATGGATTCAGAAGAGGGCACTCCCCAACAGGAGTGCCCTCTTTCATACGGTCGCGGGAAAGGACTTTTCCCTATATCAGGCAAAGGCACTGCGTACTGGGACTGGGTCAGCATCCTGCGATGGCGGGAAACCGAGGGATACGAGGTTCCTGAGGAAGAATTTGAAACCGCAGAATCCCTGTTTCGAATCTCGATCGCATTGATCCTGAAAAGACATGGAAAGGGAGTCGGAGATACGCTTGCGTTTTCAGCCGGTTGAGAGACCGTATCTCGTACCTTCAGCGTAGCACGGTCAGCGTAGCACGGTCACGCGCGTAGGGGTGAGAAGGCCGCCGGGGGAATGCATCGTGGCTCTGCGTTAGCGCATTCTCGGCGGCGCGGCATCCATGATCGCAAGCGGGTAATCATTGGTGGAAATGAGCTTCGTGATGTCGAAGCCTTTCGCGGCGAGGCGCTGTTTGAGGTCCTCGAGCGGGACGACGTCCCAGCGCGGCTGCCGGGCCATGATCCACAGATACTCGCGGCTCGGCGCGCCGACCGCCACCCACTGGTAGTTCTCGTCAAGTTCGATGATCCAATAGTCTCCCTTGAACGGCCAGAAGAACGAGACCTTCAGCTTGCTGTTGTTGCTGCCTTCGACCACCCAGGCCTTGCCGTTGACGCTGTTGTGCTCGCCACGGACGCTGTCTTCCCGGCAGCGATTGATGACGCGTATCGTCTCGCTGTCGATGATCTCATACTCGGCGGTGGAATTCCAGCAGTCGTCCTGGAAGGAATTCGGCAGGCGCATGATTTCGTACCATTTGCCGGCGTAGCGTTCGAGATCGACGGCGTCGACGGTGTCGAGTGGCGGATGGTTTCCGCCACAGCCGGGAAGGAGGAGCGAGAGGAAAACAAGGAGGCGTTTCATTTGCTTACCATGAATCATTGGGAAGGGATGCTTGCGGAAATTCCAGACTCGATACAGCGCCCGGGATGTGCATTCACGACCCGGTGTCTTCATCCGTTTCGATGCCGAGAGCGCGGGCCCGCACCATCCAGAGCTTTCGCGCCCGCAGGCGTAAATCTTCGATATTGTCGGTTTCGTCCATGATCTCGATGCCCATGATCGTCTCGAGAATATCCTCGAGCGTGACAAGCCCGCTCGTACCACCGAATTCGTCCACTACAATGGCGATATGCTGTCGTTGCTTGAGCAGCCGGTCGAAGAGCAAGGAGAGCGTCAGGGATTCAGGAACCATAACGATGCTGCGCCTGAGCGTCTCGAGTCTCGCTTCGGGCTGACCCAGTGCCTGCTGGAGAAGCACGTCGTCCCGCAGCACGAATCCGGTTATATGGTCGATGTCGTCACCGTACACGGGCAGCCGGGAAACCGGATGACGTTTCACGATGTCCATCGCCTCGGCCATCGTTGACTGCTCGGGGAGTGCGAGCACCTGCGTCCTCGGCGTCATGATATCGGTGACCTTCAGAGATCCGAAGCGGAAGAGATTGCGGATGATCCGCGACTCGGTTGCGTGTATCTGCCCGGACTCCTGGCCGATGCGCATCATGGCCATGAATTCGTCACGGGTAAAGGCGGGCGCGCCGCCCGTGCGGGAAATGAAGCGAGTGAGTTTCTCCGATATCCAGACAATGGGATACAACACGACGATCAGCATGCGGATGAAGCGCAGACTGGGCGTCACCAGCGCCTGCCAGTACACCGCGCCGATGGTCTTCGGTACGATTTCCGAAAGGAAAAGTATCGCAAGCGTCATCGCTGCGGAGAACACGCCGAACCAGGCGCTGCCGAACAGCAGCGTCGCTTCCGCACCGGAGCCAATTGCGCCGACGGTGTGCGCGATGGTATTGAGCGTGAGAATGGCCGCCAGCGAGCGGTCGACGTTTTCCACTTTCAGCACGCGCAACAACTGCCCGCGACCTGGATTGCGTACCATTTCCCTCTCGACATACGAGGGCGTGATACTGAGCAACACTGCTTCCGAGATGGAGCAGAGAAAGGAGAAGGCCAGCGCGAGAAGAATATACAGGATCAACGCGTTGAGGCTTCCCTGGGCAGGGAGCACCACGGTCTCGCCGGCGGCCGGCAGCGGCATGGCGAAGAGTAGCAGAAGGACAGCGAAAATGCCGATAATACGGTTCAATAGCCGTGCAGGCTGTGGTACATATGGAGACAATGTAACAGACCGGAGGGATATTTCATTCCTCGGCCACCGAAATGCGCAACGCCTTGGCAAGCGGTTCACAACGGGATACCGACGCGCATTCCTGCTCCCGGTGGGTATGCGCCTCTGGCTCTGACGCCTGAGACGACAAGCCCGCACGATGTGACACATCGTGCGGGCTTGTCTGGATACGCTTCTCGACGGGGCCCTTCGCATGCTGCGCGTAGGCCGCGGCGTCAATGCCTTACAGGAGGCCCTTGTCGTGGCGGGCCTGCAGCTTCTCGAGCATGTCTTTTGTCATGCTGTCGAGGTCGAACGACGGGTTCCAGCCCCAGTCCTCGCGGGCAGCGGAATCGTCCACCGCATCGGGCCAGGAATCGGCGATCGCCTGGCGGAAATCGGGCTCGTAGGAAACGGTGAAGTCGGGCATGACTTTCTTGATGGAGTCGGCGAGATCCTTCACCGTGAAGCTCATCGAGCCGACGTTGTAATCGTTGTGCCGCTTCAGATTCTCGAACGGGGCTTCCATCAGGTCGATGGTCGCCTTGAGGCAGTCGGGCATGTACATCATCGGCAGGCGCGTGTCTTCACGCACGAAGCAGGTGTACTGCCTGTTCTTGACGGCCTCGTAATAGATCGCCACCGCGTAGTCGGTAGTGCCGCCGCCCGGGAGGGTCTCGGACGAGATGATGCCCGGGTAGCGAAGGCCGCGGCTGTCGAGATTGTACTTCTTCACGTAGTAATCGGCGAGGATTTCCCCGCAGACCTTGGTGACACCATACATCGTGGTCGGGTGCAGTGCGACGTCCTGCGGGGCGACCGCGGGCGTGCCCGGTCCCCACACGGCGATGGAGCTGGGGACTACGACGCGGGCCATCTCGTACTTGACGCCGAGATTGAGGATGTTAAGCGTCCCGTTCATGTTGACGTCCCATGCCAGGGTCGGGTTTTTCTCGCCCACGGCGGACAGGATCGCGGCCATGTGCACGATCGTGTCGATATCGTACTTCTTGATGATCTCCTCGACGCTCTCGACGCTGTTCACGTCGATGAAGTGGAAGGGACCGGATTCCTTCAGTTCCTTGCTGGGCTCGGTCTTCCGGCCGGTCGCGATGACGTTCTCCGCACCGTATTTCTCGCGCAGCGCGAGGGTCAGTTCTGACCCGATCTGGCCGACGGCACCCGTGACGAGGATATTCTTGATTTCTTTCATTGACACTTCCTGGATATGTACTCGGTTGCGTTGTAAGTGGCGGACGGATCGCGTCGTTCCGGACGACATCGTCCGGAACGACGCACCGGAAATCAAAGCATGCCCAGTTCCTTGCCCACCTTCGTGAAGGCGGCGATGGCGCGGTCGACATGCTCGGGCGTATGCGCTGCGCTCAGCTGCACGCGGATGCGGTCCTTGCCGCGCGGCACCACCGGGAAGGAGAAGGCGATCACGTAGATGCCTTCATTGAGCAGGCGGTCGGCGAACTCCACCGCGAGGGCGGAACAGTTTTCGTATTTGCCGAACATGATCGGCACGATCGGATGGTCGCCGGGAATGATGTCGAAACCGGCGGCGGTTATCTCGCTCCGGAACTTCATCGCGTTCGCCTCGAGCCGGTCGCGCAGTTCGGTCGACTCCGTCAGCAGGTCCAACGCCTTGATGGTCGCGCCGACCACCGCGGGAGGAAGGGTGTTGGAGAACAGGTACGGGCGACCCTTGTTGCGCAGCCACTCGATGATTTCCTTCTTGCCGGAAACGCAGCCGCCGGATGCGCCACCGAGCGCCTTGCCGAAGGTGGTGGTGATGATGTCGGTGCGTCCCATCACACCGCAGTATTCATGGGTGCCGCGTCCGGTCTTGCCGAGGAAACCCGTGCTGTGGCAGTCGTCGTGCAGCACGAGGGCGTCGTACTTCTCCGCGAGATCGCAGATCTGGTCGAGCTTCGCGATCTCGCCGTCCATCGAAAACGCGCCGTCGGTAACGATTACGCGGAAGCGGCAGTCCTGCGCTTCCTTCAGGCAGCGCTCCAGCCCCTTGGCCATCTTGCCGGTGCCCGGGTCCTCGGTCTCGGTGTCACCGAGATGTCCGTGGTTATAGATCCAGCGCTGCGCCTTGCTGAGGCGGATGCCGTCGATGATGGAAGCATGGTTGAGCGCGTCGGTGATGATGGCGTCCTGTTCGCCGAACAGCGGCTCGAACACCGCGCCGTTGGCGTCAAAGCAGGCGGCGAAAAGAATGGTGTCTTCGGTTCCGAGGAATTCCGACACCCTGCGCTCGAGTTCCTTGTGGATGTCCTGCGTACCGCAGATGAAACGCACCGACGACAGGCCGTAGCCGCGTTCGTCGATGGCCTCGTGCGCCGCCTTGATCAGGTCGGGATGTGAGGACAGCCCGAGATAGTTGTTCGCGCAGAAATTGAGCACTTTCTTGCCGCGGACGATGATTTCCGCGCCCTGCTCGCTTTCGATGATGCGCTCGTTCTTGTACAGCTTCTGATCCTTCAGAGACTGGAGTTCCCCGCTGAGGAACTCCTTCATTTTCCCGTACATAAATCAACTCCTTATGAAAAAGTGGTGCGTGGGACCAAGCATGTTCGATGGAAGGGGCCGTACTCTCGCGACGCGGACCCGTCCCAGTGTGAACGCGCGCCATCAATCCACATCCACACGGCGCTAACTACAAATATATGGGTTTTCTTTGCAATTCCCGATGCAAATATTTGAGTGTGCCGAACGCCCGTCATCACCTCGAATACGCGGATTTCTTGTACCGCTTTGCCAGGCCGTGCGAGCCATTGAAGTCGCGCATGCGCAGCACCTTGTCGTACTGCTTGACGGCATAGCTGCGTTGCTCCATCATGTCGTGCACCTGCCCCATGCGCAGGTTGGCCATGACCATGAATCCGGAAGGCTCGTCGTCGAGCGAGCGGGAGATCTTGTCGCATTCGACGAGGTATTTCATGGCGTTGCCGAGGTTTTTTGTCTGCATTGCGTTGTAGCCGAGGTAATACTGTGCCTCGCGCAGCATGCGCTTGCTGTATCCTCTTTTGTCCGCACCACTTCGTTTCGCAATGTCGGAAAATACTTCCGCCGCACGTTCCCAGTTACCGAGCTTGATGTAGGTGCGTCCGAGATAGCGGTGGAACACCGGATTTTCGGGAAAGGCCTCGAGCAGCCGCCGCGCATAGTGCAACGCATTGGAGGGCTTGTTTTCCATGCCGTAATACACCTGCAGGAGGAAGTACATCGCCTCGTAGTTGGCGTAACGCCCTTTCTCCGCGGCCAGCTTCAGTTCCTTGAGACCGAGGGCCTTGTTTCCCTCGGGCAGAAAAACCATCAGCGGCTTCAGCACGGGATAGCGATCGGGCAGCACGGCCGCGTAGTAGTCGTATATGCCTGTGCCGAATGCCAGATCTGCATTGTCCGGCGCGAGCTCCGACGCATCCATCACTACCGGGAGGGCTTCCTTGCCCGTTTTCGCGGCGCTCACCCAGCTCTTGCGGTTTGCCTGCAGCCGTCCCTTGAAACCGATCGCGCCACCCTTGAAAAACAGGCCGGCGATGTCGTTTTCGTTCCGGTCGAGACGGTCGTCACACATGTCGATCACGTCGTCGAGCATGTCGTAAAACTGGCCGTCGCGGGATTCGTCCTCGATCGTGATCAGAATGCGCCACCATTCCACCATGGCGAGAAAGAACGGCCCGGCCGGATGGTCGGGATGTGCCTGCGCGACCTTGCGGAACGCGGCGTCGGCGGATTCGAAGCGCAGGTTGTATGTGTCCTGAACGCCCTCGCGGATCAGGGCGTCGATGGCCGGATCCTCGATCCACTGCGCGCGCAGTGCAAACGGAACGAGCAGGAGAAGAAGCAGCAGTGCGTATTTCATTATAGGACCTCATTTTCGTTTTCTTTGCTGGAGGTCATGTGACCCGGACCATTGTCCCCGGCGGAGACCTGTTTCCCGTTCGCCTCTCCCTTCTCTTTCAGTGAAAGGGCCTCGCGAAACCAGGGGAGATACAGTAGCGCTGTTCCGGCAATCAGCACCAGGGTAGCCAGCACGCCGCCTTCCGGACCGAAGATGCCACCGCTGATCCATGCCGGGCCTTCCGGCCGGGTGACAAACAGACTGCGTTCGATGATGCCGCTGACGGGGAAACCGAATACCGGACCTAAATAGAAATTCCATCCGATATGCAGTCCTATGGGCAGCCACAGGGAACCACTGACGATGCGCGCGATTCCGAGCCAGATTCCTGCCAGAAAGATGTTCAGCAGGGGCAGCCATCCGATCCCGGGATTGAACAGATGCATCAGACTGAAGACGCCGGAAGTGAGCAGCAGTGCCGGTACTGTTCCGACTTGTCGCAGGAGCACGCTGAAGGGATACCCGCGAACAAGAATCTCCTCGGCGAAGGCCACCAGAGTGAAAGACAGCAGGCCGAGGAGAATGATGGAAAGGGAATGGCCAAAAGTCACATGAGCTGATATCATACGCGCCTCCCCGAACACGAGTTCCAGCCCGACGAGCGCAAGCATCATGCCAAACGTAAGCAGCATGCCCAGTCCGAGCTGTTTCCATGCGAAGCGCTGCCACGGAAGCGCCAGCATCTCCAGCAGCGGCCGGCGGTCGAGGGCCAGTGCGCACAGCGTGCTTGCGGCCAATGCGGCACCGAGGGTCATCAACGGTGTGCTGAAGCGCCAGTCCAGTTGCGGGAGCGCGAGATAAACAACCATCCCGACAACAAACATGAGGAAAAACGCGGTTACGCCGTAGATCCCCAGTTTCCAGACGGCCCGCATCTCCCCGTGCGCATACCAGAAATCATTCAGTTCCTGCGGCTCCGGGATGTGCGGTTGCTGCCGATCCGTCGTGTCTTCCATGTGTAACGTCCGAACAATCCTACAAGTGAAACCATCACGAGATAATACGGATGAATCAGTTCCGCCGCCAGCAGGTCGGCCGGACGCACGGGCTGTCGCAGCAGCGCGGCCGTGGCATTCAGGACGGCGGTATCCGCTGTAAGCTTGACGAGAAAAAATACCGCGGCCAGGGGAAGCGCCACGAGCGAGAAGAATGTCACCAGCGGCGCGGCGGCGGCGAACAGGAGAAAAACAAACAGCAGCACGAGAAAGGAGACGAAGCGTCCGTCGCTGTACTCCCGGCCTTTCGAGGCCCAGCGCACGCGCTGTGCCAGAAAGGCGCGCACGGTCGGCGCCGGCGCGGTACGCACGATGGCTTCCGGCCGCGTGACGAAGGATGCGCGTCCGCCGCACTCGTAGACGATGCGATGCAGCAGGAACTCGTCGTCGCCACTCTGCACGCCGTCGTTTCCGGCATATCCGTTTGCTTCGATGAATGCCTTCCGACGGTACGCGAGATTCGCCCCGTTGCACAGCCGCGGGTAGCCGATGCCGAAGAAACCGGCGCCCACTCCGACCAGACCGAGAAACTCCAGCGCCTGCAGCCGTCGGAAAAAGGTGCTCCGGTCGTTGTACACAACCGGCCCCGCAACGATATCCGCTCCGTCGATGAACGGTGCCACCATGGCGTGCAACCACTCAGGATCGTGATGGCAGTCGGCGTCGGTCGTGATCACCACCTCGCCCTGCGCCGCCGCGACGCCCTCGGTCAACGCCGCCTTCTTGCCCTCCCCTGCCGTGGCGAGAATGCGGAAACGCGGGTCGTCCGCGATCGCTTCCCGCGCGATTCGCACGGTGTTGTCTTCGGAGTGATCATCGAGGACAATCACTTCGATCCGCCTGTTGTCATAGCACTGCGCACGCAGTGACGTCACGCAGGCGGCGATGTGCGTCGCTTCGTTGCGTGCCGGGACCAGCACCGTGACTGCGGGCAGGCGCGGGTCCTCATGGTGTGGCAATGGGGGGATGTCCACGCCGGCCAGGAAACGGATACCCGCGCGGATACGGAACAGGAAAAGGAGATAGACCGCCGTCAGCGCGGCGAACAACGTGAAAAAGGAGAACGCAATCACGCGTCGCTCTCCGCCTGTGGTTCGGATGCCGGAGACATGCGCCGGCGGGCGGGCTTGATCCAGAGCAGAAGGACCAGTCCGGCAAGCGCGGGCAGCAGCAGGTTGACGGCGAACAGCAGCAGGGAGGCGTTGAATGCGGCGGCAGGAAGGATGCCGGCATGACCGAGAACGACCACGCTTGCGCCCTCGCGGATGCCGAGTTCCCCGAGAGTGACGGGGGGAATGATGGTCTTGACGAGCATGATGGTGACGATGCCCGCCAGGGCGCTCAGGGGCTGGACGGGACCGAAGGCGGCAAGCAACAGAAAGAACTGCAGCAGGAATGTCAGATAAAACAATCCGGAATATCCGATCAGGCGCAGCCGCTGCGGACGGTCGACGCCTCGCAGCATTTCGCGGAGTTCCGCCCATCGCTGTCGCAGCAATGCCCGCAATCCTGCACTGGTCGTGACGCTGCCGTGCGAGGACCGGACGGGAAAGGCGGTTGGGACAGAAGGGCTGGCGATCCCGGGCCGCAGCCGAAGCAGGAGTATTCCCACAGCCAACAGCAGAGCGGCTGCGGACAACAACAGCCAGAGCGACGAAGCATCCATGAACGGATGGCGCCAGGCGAACAGCAACAGTCCTGGCACGCCGATCGCAACGGTGACCAGCATGGTTGCGAACTTGTCGACCGCCGTGAGACCGACCAGCGCGAAAAGATCCACGGTGCGCAGTCCCTTCCCGCGGAAACCTGCGGCGCGTCCCCCAAATTCACCGAGACGCGCCGGCGTCACTACCCCGAACGTGAATCCGAGAAGCAATGATGCGCGGAGGTCGGAGGCGGGAACACCGGGAAAGCGGCTGTGCACGAGCAGGCGCCATTTGCACAACTGCAGCCAGAGATTCAGCGGCAATAGCAGCAGCGCGGCCAGCAACAGCACGGGTTGTACCGAGTGCAGCAGAGGCAAGAGGGAATGCGATTTGATGGAGTCGGCAATCAGCAACAGAAGCGCCGCTGCCAGCAGCAGCTTCCCTCCCCATTTCGCAACGCGGCGTATGTCCGTCCCCGGAAGCAGCATCACGATGCGGTCTTGCCGTCCTGCAAGGGACGTGTGCGAAGGGTCTTGATCATGACATCCACGTCTTGGATGAGTTTTTTCTTTTCGTATTTCGGCGCGAACACCGAGCCTTCGATAAAATAGATGCGCTTCTGCTGTTCGTCGTAGAAAAGGTAGCTCACGAACGGCCCGCCCATGGAATGATCGCTCATGCGCCACAGTCCCTTCATGCGAATGGCGAATCGGTCCTGGAAATTCACTTCGTCGAATTGCAGGTGATGCACCGAGTCCACCACCACCCAGGCCGAATCGTCGTAGGTGCGGTAGAGAATTTCCGTCAGACGGTTGCGCGTCTCGTAAGCAAATTCGTTTGTGAGCAGTGCGGTGTTCGTCGTGTCGAGCCAGTGTACCATCAGCCAGCGCTCCGTCCCTGCGGGGGCCTGGCGACGCAGCAGCACGCTGTTGATTGCGGCACTGTCCTTGGCCACGAACCAGCTCTTGATTATCGTGAAGCTGAACCCATGCTCGTCGAGCAGGCGCTGTTCGATCTCCTCCTCGCGCGGCAGCGATCGCAAACGCGCGATCTCGCGTTTGTCCCAGGCCTGTTTGAAATAGTATTCCAGCTGCTGGGCGTTCGCGGCCATGAAGTCGCGGAGATCCGCCATCGTGCGACCGGTCAGATGCACCACGGTCTGGCCGCGATACCAGAGATCTTTCTGCACGAACACATGCTCCTTCCCTTCGCGCACCAGCACCTGTACGGATGAATCCAATGCCGACCGCATGTATTCTCCCATGCGGTTCTCTCCGTCCAGCGGAGCGATGATCAGGATGTTGCGTCCGCGATTGTGCTCAAGCAAAGCGGAAAGATTGTGCCGCCGGAGTTCGAACCAGGTTTCGGGCTGCGGTGTGAAAAAGGGCTGTCCGAAGGCATTGTCGATAACGTCCGACAGTTCCTCGTAATCGCTGCTGTCGGCAATAACGGTAATGATGTCGTTGTCGCCGAGGGCTTCATTTTGTGTGGAGATGCCGCAGGAGGCGAGAAGCAGCAGCGTGGAGAGGAGCAGCAGCGTGGAGAGGAGCAGGAAGGGGGAACGCATGTCAGCCGTCCAGAAGATAGATATTCAGTTCGGGAAGAAACAGGGCGTACATGAGCCACATTGCCAATCCGATGGCGACGGGAATGGCAAAGTTGTCGTCGATGATGTTGAAGGAAAACACTTCGGCCACAGCGCCAACGATGCCGGAGACCATTGCGATCACATATTCCGCCGCGATGTGCTGTACTTTCGGTGTGAAGAGAATGACAATGGCGGCGGAAACGATAAAGGCGCTGGTCCCTTCCAGCGTTTTGTCGTTGAACTTCTTCGTGCCGAAACGGCGTCCGATGAGTGCCGCGGTGGTGTCGGAGATGATCAGGATGGCGAAGGCCGTGATGGTGATCAGCTTCGGAAACACCAGCACGCAGAATACCGCGGAAAGAAGCACCCAGGTTGCGCCGTTGAGTGTCTTTTTCTGTTGCGTCTTTTCGTGTGCGCGCAACATGCGTCCGAAGACGCGCTGGTAGAGTTCGAAGCTCGGCTGGTGGAAGGTCCGAAGCAGATCGCCCACGAGAAAGGCCAGCATGAGCGGGACGAGGATGAGCAGGGCCGTGGATTGGGAAATAAAGTAATAGCCCACGGGGATGGAGAGGGACATCATGTGAATGCCCTTGCGGATCAGCTCGTACTGGAACGACACATTCTGTCCGGCGGCCTCGACCGACTGCGGTTCGCTCATGCGCGGTCGTCCTTCTGCTGTTCCTCATCGTCTTTCGGCTGTCCGTCAGTTTCTTTCGGCTGTCCGTCAGTTTCTTTCGGCTGTCCGTCAGTTTCTTTCGGCTGCCCGTCAGTTTCTTTCGGCTGCCCGTCAGTTTCCATGTCGCCCGGTTGCCGCTCGGCCTCTTCACGTTTCTGGATTTCCTCGACGGCCTTCCGGATTTTCTGCGAGCGCTCCTCGTCGATGCGCAGCCGCTCCTCTCCTTCTTTCAGCGCGTCGCCGCCGCCATTGCCGGAAATCTTTTTCGGTGGCAGCGGCTCGCCGCGCAGCACGGTGTCGATCTCCTCGCTGTCGAGGATTTCGCGCTCGAGCAGCGCCTCGGAGAGACGATCGAGCGTTTCGCGGTGCTCGGACAGAATATCCTCCGCCCGCTGCATGCCGCGGGTCACGATGTCGCGCACGGCATCATCGATGGCCATGGCAGTCTGCTCGCTGTAGTCGCGATGCTGTGCGATCTCCCGTCCGAGGAAAATCTCCTCCTGCTTCGACCCGAAGGTGAGCGGCCCGAGCGCACTCATACCCCACTCGCAGACCATCTTCCGGGCGAGCGACGTCGCACGTTCGATGTCGTTGCCGGCACCGGTGGTCAGCTCGCCGAACACCAGCATCTCGGCCGCGCGTCCGCCCATGGCGTAGGTGATCATCGCCTCGAGATAGGGCTTGGAGTACGTATGCTTCTCGTCGATGGGCAGGTAGGTTGTCACACCAAGCGCGCGGCCGCGGGGAATGATCGTGACCTTGTGCACGGGATCGGCCTCGGGAATCATCTTTGCCACAAGCACGTGTCCCGCCTCGTGATAGGCGGTCATGCGCTTCTCGGCATCGGAAATGATGAGGCTCTTGCGTTCCATGCCCATCATGATCTTGTCTTTCGCCTCCTCGAAATCGCGCATGCAGACGGTCTTCTGGTCGCGTCGCGCTGCCATGAGGGCGGCCTCGTTGACCAGGTTCGCCAGTTCGGCGCCTGCCAGACCGGGGGTCCCCTTCGCCAGCGTCTCAATATCCACATCCGGATCGAGGGGAATCTTGCGCGTGTGCACCTTGAGAATGCCGACGCGGCCCTTGACGTCGGGACGGTCGACCACGATCTGCCTGTCGAAGCGTCCGGGACGCAGCAGCGCAGGGTCGAGGACGTCAGGACGGTTGGTGGCGGCGATGATGATCACCGTGGAACCCTGTTCGAAACCGTCCATCTCCACCAACAGCTGATTGAGCGTCTGCTCGCGCTCGTCGTGCCCGCCGCCGAGTCCCGCACCACGCTGGCGGCCGACGGCATCGATCTCGTCGATGAACACGATGCAGGGAGAATTTTTCTTTGCGTTCTCGAACAGGTCGCGCACGCGACTGGCGCCGACGCCCACGAACATCTCGACGAACTCCGCACCGGAGATGGAGAAAAACGGGACCCCGGCCTCGCCCGCGACGGCACGCGCCAGAAGGGTCTTGCCCGTTCCCGGAGGACCCAGCAGGAGCACACCGCGGGGGATCTTCCCACCGAGTCGCTGGAATTTATCCGGTTCCTTCAGGAACTCGATGACTTCCTGCAGCTCGAATTTCGCCTCGTCCGCACCGGCCACATCGGAGAAATTGACCCGAATAGTGTTTTCATTGATCATGCGGGCTTTGCTCTTTCCGAAGGAGAACAGTCCCTTCGGCCCCCCGCCCGCACCGGCCTGCATGCGGCGCATGAAAAACAGCCACACGCCGATAATGATGATCCAGGGCAGAAAGGTGATCAGGGTCTGTGTCCAGAGCGAGTCTTTCTCCTCGAACGTCACCTCGATCCCACGTTCGATCCATTCGCGCTGGAGTTCTGTATCGACCGCACCGAGCGTAACGAGAAATTCGGAAGACGTCATCGACTTGCCGTCCTTCGTCTTCAGCGGCAGTTTCGCGTTGAGCGTCCCTACCATCTCGTAATCGTTGAGATTCGACTTCTTCACCACGACTTTGAGAATGCGCACTTCGGTACCGTCGACGGTTTCCGTCTGTCCCGTTAGCAGTTCCTGATACCTGGAGTAGGTGATCTCCGGCATCTCGTCCTGGGGATTGAACATGTTGATCGCCACGAGGACGAGCACCATGACAAGCAGCCAGGTGAGAATGACCTTGGAATACCGCGTCCAGTTATTCTCTTCCGGTGGTTTCGGCGACGGCCGGGGATTGCGTCGTGGTGCGGGGCGCTTGCCCTCGTCGTCGTCATTGCCGGCCATCTGCCAGCGGGGAGTATTGGGTTCTTGCATGGAGGATATTGGACGTAAGTGTTATGCGTGTTCTAAGGCACCGTCGAGGATGTATATCGCCGGCAGGTTGCGCGCTTTCTGCGCGTAGTCGAGCCCGAAGCCGACCACGAAGCGGGGTGGAATCTCGAATCCGACGTAATCCAGCGCGTGGGCGATTTTCGTGCTCTCGGGCTTGTGAAGCAATGTAACAATTTTCAGGGACGCGGGGTGCTTTTCCGCGATCCACTTCTTCATATAATCGATTGAAAACCCGGTGTCAACAATGTCCTCAACCAGCACGATGTTCCGCCCTTCGACCTGGCAGCTGAGGTCCTTGACCAGCCGTACTTCGCCTGAGGAGATCTTCCTCTCTCCGTAGCTGCTCAGCTTCATGAAGTCGACCTCGCAGTCGATGGTGATCTGCCGGACCAGATCGGCGAAAAACATGAATGCGCCGTTGAGCACGCAGATGAAAATCGGGGTCTGCCCTTCCATTTCGCGGTTGATTTGTCCGGCCAGTTCGCTGATGCGTGACTGCAAACGTTCGAGCGAGATGTACGGGATGAATTCGTCACCCTGGATGGTGATACGGTCGGGGATGCGGAGGTCTGGCGTCATACGGTATCGCGATCGTTGGTGGAATAACGGAGCCGGCAGAATCGGGTGCTCCCGGCGTGCAGGGCGGCATGCTGTGCGAGACGCACGCCGCATACCCAAATGATGCCGCACGGCCCCTCGAGCACGGGAATGCGTTGTCGCTGCGGCAGGGTGACACCTCTGTCGGAAAGAAACATTCCCACGTTTTTTTCCCTGCCAAAACCGAAGGGCTCGAAACGGTCTGTAGGTATCCACGTCCTCAGTCGCCAGGATGCACCTACCGCATCGAGATCAACGATTTCCTCGAAGGGATCGTCCACCGGCAGCGATGGATGGCGCGGGCCGACATCCTTTGCAGTGGCATCCTCTGTAGTGGCGTCCGTTGCATTCGGGGACGGCAGTTCCTCGGCTGTGAACGTCCATTTGCCCCAGCGGATGCGGCACCCAGGCGCCGCCTCGGTGTCTTCGGGCTGAGGCGTGGCAGGCAGAAGCCGGAGTCCGTCTCCTGTACGGAGTGCACGGATACCGCGTGAAAGCTGCCGGACCGATCCGGGCGTCCCGGAAAGCAGGTCATGCAGGAGAAACGCGTCGCGGAGCGATGGCATGCTCACACCCGTTTGGCGAAGGGCCAAACGGCAAACTATCAATTTCTCAAATTCGGAGCTGGCATTCAAGGACATTTCCCGCACCACGACGGCTTCCCCGTCGAATTCGACAGCGGCATTCCATGACAACTCCATTTCCTGCAGGAAGCCGGCGAGCATTCCGTAGAGACGTGCACTCTCGCCGAGCGCTGCCACCCAGCCGGGACCAAACACCGACGACACGGCCGGACTAACGTGATGCCGGATCGCGTTGCGCCGGTAATCGTCTGTGGCATTGGACGGATCCTCCAGCCATTCAATGGCATTGGCTGCAGCGTAGGCAGCGATGGAGTCCGCCGGAATCTCGAGCAACGGACGCGCCACACGTTCCCTCACGGGCCGGATTCCTGCGAGTCCGTCGGGACCGGCGCCGCGCAGGAAATGCGCGAGCAACGTCTCGGCCTGGTCGTGCGCGTGATGCGCGGTCAGGACGATGTCGGCCGCAGATTCCGCGCGCATTTGCTCCAGCGCCGCGTAGCGAAGACGCCGCGCGGCGTCCTGCAGCGAGGCGCCGCTTCGCAGCATTTCTCCCCGTACATCCACCCGGCTCTGGAGGAATCCCGCCTCGAACTCCCGCGCCAACGAATGAACAAATGCCACCTCGTGATCGGCCTCTTCCCGCAGCCCGTGATGTACCGTGGCCAGAGTCAGGCGGACGTGCCACTTGCGCGCGATGCTGCTGGCGATGTATGCGAGCACGGTGGAATCACGCCCGCCACTCGCCGCGACAAGTAAATGCGTCCCCGGATGCTTCTCCGTTCCCGGCACAAGCAATCCCCGCGTGCGGAGAAATTCCACCACACGTGCTTCGAGATGTCCGGGATCGCGAAGCATCATCCCGGGTGGCCATCGGACGGGTTGTCCGGCTCACCGTCTGCTCCGCCTGTATCACCAGCGGCATCATCGGCATCAGCGGCATCATCCGCATCATCGGCATCAGCGGCATCAGCGGCATCATCCGCATCATCGGCATCAGCGTGCAGATGTCCGCTCTGTTCGTCATGGACGTGTCCGGCCTCCGACTGGGAGACCTCGAGTTCGAGGTTTTTGAGCGCGGCGAAATCCTGCGCCAGTGCAAGGAGGCTGCGCAGTCCCTGTTCCGATACTTCCAGAGTCTGACGTTCGACGGTGCTTCGGAATTCCTCCTGCGCATCGGACACGAAAGCGGTGATCATGCCGTGGAAATCATTGACCGCACGGGAGAACTCCGCTTCCAGTTTTTCGAAGAGCTCCGATCCCTGCGTCTGGCGCCGGAGGGCGAGGTACAGATTGTGCAGGTGTTTTCCGTGGAAGGCGAGACGGCCGACTTCCTGCTGCCGGTCGGCGCTTTGTCCGTGCTGCAGGAACTGTGCAAACAGAGGCTCGTCTTGCAGTCCCTCGCTGGTGGATGTCTGGAGAAATTCGATGATGAGTGCGACTTCTGGGGAGATGTCCATGCCGGACCTTTCAACTATGAAATATCCATTCAATGTACGGAATTTCATGTTTCCCTGCCCGGACCGGCCTTTCACCGCCAGGCAATGACGGAACAGGACAGCGCATCACCCTGTACAAGCCTACTGTGCCGATGATTCACGCCGCGGCCTGACTCTGAGACCCCTTTGATTTTGTTGCATTTCTGACTGTAAAAAAGTAGTTTGACCTCTTGATGGTATATCCTCAAGCCCTCAATTTCCATTCTCCAGAGCCTATAGTTTTCATTCTCTTCACAATAGCCCTTGCGGAGTAATATGAGACGCAGATCCTTCCTCCTGCTGTTTGCACTCCTTTTCGTATCCGTTTCCGCCCACGCCCAGCCAACGAAGACCGCCGAAGGCATTTCCTTCTCCTATGAGAACGCAGATGCGTCCTCGGTGTCGCTGGTCGGCGATTTCAACGCCTGGTCGACGGAGGCGACTCCGATGCGCAAGGCGGGAGACGGTGCCTGGACAGTAACCCTCGATCTGCTTCCCGGCACCTACCAGTACGCGTATTCGGTGGATGGTGCCCGCATCGAGACCGATCCGAATAATCCGCTGACCTTCGAGTCCATCGATGGCCGTCGTCTCAACTCTCTCGTCTCCGTCGCAGAGGACGGAAGTCTGATCACGCAGGGCTATCCCGTGCGGATGAACCTCGATGATAATTACGAGAAGACCGGCGGGACGGTGTATCTCAATCTGGTTTTCCGCCATCACGTGCCGCTGTATTACAGCGCGGAGAAGGATCGCATCGAAGCACCCTTCGTGCGCCAGCACGCGTTGCGCGATTACTTCCAGATGGCCGACATGATCCAGCGCTATCCGAACGTGCATGCGACGGTCGTGCTTTCCCCGACGCTGCTCTGGCAGCTGCAGGAGGTGTACGTCAAGCGTCTCGAGCCGTACATCAACAAGTACCGCGCCATGAACCCGAAAGAAGCGGGCATGGACGGCGGACGTTTCCTCCGCGAGATGAAGGGGAAGACCGATCCGTGGATCGACGCCTGCCTGACACCGGCCGAGCAGCTGAGTGAAACCGACAAGGCCTGGCTGTACAAAAACGAGTGGAACGCGTTCACGATGAGTCAGGTGCGCCTGTACCGCTTCCCCGAACTGATGGAACTGTACACCAAGTGGCGTGACGCGAACGGCAATCCGAGCTATACCGTCGACGAGCTGCGCCTGCTGAAATTTTTCGCCATCTTCTCGAACTTCGACAGCGAATTCTACGAGCGCCGCGTGCCGCTGATCCAGACCGGAACGCGCATCTACCGTTCGCTCGATCTGCGTGATCTCGTCTCCTTCCGCAGTGACGGCAAGTACTATCTCAAACGCGCCATCACCGAGAATGACTGCCAGCGCATCGTCGCCTCCGCTTGGTATGTCATGGCCAGCATCCAGCCGGCCTTCGACAAGACGAAGTTCGACAGCCGTGCCATGATCGGACAGCTCGAACTGGCGGCTACCTCCTACTCCGATGCCATCCTCCCGCTGCTGATCAACTCCGATGTAGCGAAGGAAGCGGATCCGAACGTCGGCCTACCGGCGGCGTACAAGCATCCCGAGGATGCCGACGCACAGCTGAAGATGAGCCTCGCCGCTTACCAAAAGTATTTCAACTACACGCCGACCGGCTACGTCGCCCCCTACGGCGCGATGTCCCCCGCCGTCGTTCCGCTGCTGAAGAAGAACGGCTTCGACTGGTTCATTTCGGCGGAGCAGGTGCTGGAGAAGAGTTCGCCAAAGAACCTCCCGAGCACGCTGCCGTACAACGTGACCGTCGACGGCCAGACGATGCACAGCTCCTACGCCCACGCCACGCTGACCAACCGGCTGAACTGGACCTACCGCAACTACTACGCCGAGAACTCCTCTGACGACTTCATCCGCACCGTGCTGGCGATGGCGCCGAACAACACGAAGAAACACGCACTCGTGACCGTGGTCATCGACGGCGACGACGCCTGGCAGCATTACCAGCGCGACATCGACGGCAAGGGCATCATCAACGGCCTGTACCGCAAGCTCAACAAGCTGTTCAAGAACCGCACCATCGTCACGGTCACGATGAGCGAATACGTGCACGGCAACCGCATGCGCGGCATCCCGGCGCACAAAACGGCCGACTTCGAGGAGGTGAAGGAACTGGCCTCGGGTTCGCGCTTCAACGGCAACTTCAACCTCTGGATCGGCACGCGCGAGACCAACAAGGCGTGGGACTACCTGCGGCAGGCCCGCAGCGATCTCGGCGTTTCACCGGTCACCGGTCCCGAATATCTCGACAATTTCACGTCTACGCCAACGAACTTTTTCTATGCCGCCACCAGCCCGCACTGGTTCGAGACCTTCAATACAGGCTCGCTGAAGAAGACGAATCCCAAGCCCTTCGAGCTGGCCTTCCGCGACATGCTCGGCGACGCGTACACCCGCGCCGGCAAGGAAAAGCCAACGAAGTTCGACGCCTTCGTCAACCCGGCGGACTTCTCGCCTGAATGGACGGCGCCGCGCAAGCGCACGGTTGTCACCTTCCTGTGCAAGCTCGTCGACCGCGAGGCGATCACGTCGGTGTTCGTCGCAGGCAACCGCAAGGAACTCGCGAACATGGAGCCGAACACCGTGCGCATGTGGGACAACGGCGAGAACGGCGACAAGAATTATGGCGACAATCAATGGACGCTGATCGTCGAACTCGACGAAGGCGACCTGCTGTACAAGTACAGCAACTCAGGCGGCCAGGGCACCTGGGATGGCGCGGAAACCTTCCCCGACGAATGGCGCCGCGTCAGGATCGAAGGCGAGAAGATGACCATCGAGGACATCTTCGCCCGAATCAAGAACAAGTACTAAGCCCACACGGAATCCTGGAGGCTGTCCTCATTTCTGATGGCAGCCTCTTTTTTTATCCGCACACGACATGGAATCACCGCTCCCTCTCTACAACCAGATCTTCTTCACACGGAAGGACTTGATCGACGCGATCGCGACGAAGCTCGATCCGGTCGAACTCACCACGGTGCTCGGTGCCTACGAAATGGCGTCGAGCGTGCACGAATACCAGTTGCGCAACGATTCCACGCCATATTTCTGGCACCTCTCGCGCGTGGCACGCATCATCATTCACGAACTCGAATACGTCAACGCCGATGTCGTCAGCGCGGCGCTCCTGCATGACGTGCTCGAGGATTCCGACATCATCACCGCCGAGGTGATCAAGTACAATTTCAGCGCCTATATCGCCTACATCGTCGAGGTGCTGACCAAGAACATCCGCCTGCTGGGCGTCCAGCGGGAACAGGAGGACAACGAATACATCGAACGCCTCCGCTACAGCAGCATCGACTGCAAGATCGTCAAGTTCGCCGAGCGGCTCGACAATTACCGCTGCCTCGAGTTCGGTGTGAAGCGCAATCCCTTCGGATACATCGAAGTCACCGAACGCGACTACTACCCGATGGCGGATGAAGCGAGGCACGTCCTTCTCGATCGCATGGTCGAGGAGATGACCCGCATCAAACGCAAACTGTATTCCTGACAGACCGGCGGAATCCAGCCGCGGCCTGCATTGTCCAACGAGAGGTCCTGCCATGCGCGTGATTGTCCAACGTGTTTCCCGGGCCAGGGTCACGGTCGAAGATCCCGCCACCAGCGGCGTGCGCGTGACCGGGGAGATCGGTCCGGGTTTGCTTGTCCTTTGCGGCGTCCGCCATGGCGATACCGAGGAAGACGCGGACTATCTTGCCAACCGCATGGCGCGGCTGCGCGTGTTCAGCGACGCGGAGGGAAAGATGAATCTTTCCCTGCTCGATACCGGCGGTGCGGCGCTGGTGGTTTCGCAGTTCACCCTGCACGCCGATACACGCAAGGGCAACCGTCCCAGCTACGGCCGGGCGGCGGAGCCGGAGTTGGCCGAACGCCTGTATGTACGTTTTGTCGAACGCCTCGGTGCGGAACTCGGCGTTTCGCGCGTCGCGACAGGGGAATTCGGGGCAATGATGTCGGTCGAACTGGTCAACGACGGTCCGGTGACTGTGACGGTCAACAGTAAATCCGAATACCGGGACGGAGCGGACGAGGCCTGATCCATGCGCAATCATCACACACCGGTAGATCCGGGAACAGGAAAGGGTGGAACGAGCGCCAGGCGCAGCGGGACTCCACGCGTGCTGCTGCTTTTCCTCGACGGTGTGGGTATCGGCGTCAAGGATCCCCGGCGCAACCCGTTCTTCGACCTGCGTCCCCGGTTTCTCACCGGTCTGCTCGGGGGCACGCTGCCCTCGCTCGGCCATCGCACGATTGACAGCGGAGACGCACTCTGTCTGCCGCTCGATCCAAATCTGGGTGTTGCCGGCCTGCCGCAGAGCGGCACCGGACAGGCGACGCTGTACACGGGAATCAACACCGCGCGGCTGATCGGGCAGCATTTCGGTCCCTACCTCTACTCCACCCTGAAACCCGTCGTCGAAGCGCACAGCGTGTTCGCGCAGCTCGCATCGAATGGAAGCGCCCACACGGTGGCCCTTGCCAACGCCTTTCCGCAGCGCTTCTTCGACTACCTCGCCGGGCCGCGCCGCCGCATCGTGGCGGGAATGTACGCGGCGCTGACCGCGGGAGTGCGATTTCGCGATATATCGGATCTCAAAAACGGAATTGCCGTATCGACGGACATCACCGCCGGGCGGTGGGCGCACTTCGGGCATCCCGACGCGCCGGTATTGTCGCCGTACGACGCCGGACGGCAGCTCGCGCGTATCGCCGACGCACACGACTTCACGCTGTTCGAGTACTTCATGACCGACAAGGCGGGGCACGAACAGTCGCGCGAACTCGCGCGTGCAGTGCTGGCTGACGTCGACGAGTTACTGCGCGGCGTATGGGAAGCCGTCGACCGCCGCCGCACGCTGGTCATCGTCACCAGCGATCACGGCAACATCGAGGAAATCGGCATCAAGATGCACACCCGCCATCCCGTGCCCGCCATTCTCTTTGGCAACCGGAAGGGATTTCCGGTGGACGGACTCCGTTCTCTCTCGCATCTCGTTCCGGCCATTCGTAGTTTTTTAGGATAGCACCGCCGGCGGACAGGGAAATCGCCACCGGCCTTTTCGACACACACAGACGCGGAGTTCCGCATGCGTCATCCGTGGCGCGGCATTGTCATTCTCCCCGCCCTGCGCGCGGCCCTGCTGCTTGCGCTCGGCATCGTCCTGCAGTGGCACGTTCCGATCGGCACGCAGAAGCTGTTCGCCGCAGCGGTGGTGCTGTGTGCCGCGGGGACGGCGTTCGTCCTGCTCGAGCGACGCATCAGGATGCTGCGTCTCCCGCGCGACGTGCTCGTCGCCATGATGCTGGTCACGCTCGGAATGCTGCGCTGCGCAACGGCCCTGGAGTCGTTTCCGACGGAGCTACTGCGTTGGGCCGACCGGCGGGAGAAGGTGTTGCTTCGCGGGATCGTCGTCTCCGATCCCCGACTCGCGCCCGACCGGCAGCGTTTCCTGCTCGATGCGACGGCGCTGCACGACGGAGTCGATTCATTCATGGTGACAGGGCGCGTGTTGTGCCGCTACGGAGTGAGCGCGTGGGTCGAGGGCGACACGCTGCTGCCGCTGCGCGCGGGCGACGCGGTCGAACTGCGCTGCCGTCTCCGCGTGCCGCTTCCCCCGCGCAACCCGTACGGCTTCGACGCGCGCACCTGGGTGCTCGGGGAAGGCGCGGTGCTGCAGGCCTCTGTTTCCAAGGGAACGGACCTGCGGCTGCTCGGCCGCGGCCACGCCCCGTGGTGGAAAGACGCGGTCGGTGACATCCGCTCTGCGATGCGCGCGGC